>NZ_LARE01000065.1:0-17908 GCF_000980245.1 Odoribacter sp. N15.MGS-14 | reverse complement strand
TGAATCTGCTGATGGGGGCTTCCGATAAAAGAACGGGAAAGGTGGCGGGCGAATTGTTTGCCGCTTTGGATGACGATGAAAAAGTGTCTGAAAAGTATGCTTTCCTGTTTCAGAATCTATCTCTGAATACTGTCGGTTCGGATATTTACGCTTATTTTCTGGCCAACCGTCCGCGTTATGAGAAGGCGATGGGCGAAAAGACGGTGTATAACCTGCTGGTGCGTTGCAATACGGAATACCTGCGCTGGTCTTCTTTTGAAAAACAGGATTTGACACCCGGGGAACGGGCTACCATTCAAAAGAATCTGGATGCAGCCGGGATGACGGAATTGTATCCGTTCTGGAATGTGGTACAGGCTTGCCGTGCGGGTGATTTCAACCGATTGATAAAAGCCTGCCGGCAGAATTTCCCGAAGATGGACAGACATCTGGCTTTCTCTTATTATTCCATGTTCCTCGCCAACATGAGGAAGGACGGTACGCCAGCCCAGCAAAAGGCTTGTGACAAAATTCTGGAAGAGTTGAAGAATCGGCCGATAGAGTAATATTTTATGTGATACTTGGTGTAAAAGCTTTCCGGTTCCTGTCATCGGGGAAATCGGAAGGCTTTTTTGCCTCGAAGTATACCGGCTGGTTTCTTGGCGGGCCTGAATTTACCGCGTTTGACGGGCAGATGAGCTCGTTGATAGTAGTATAGTGGCGAATGTTGCCTTACATGCCTCGGGTATTTCCTGTACTTGAACGAAAAGGTTACTGTCAGTCTCTGCTCCAATCCATTCTCGTTCATCTGTCTGTATAAGATTTTTTGTCCGATAAAATCGGGGAATGGGCTATAATTGCTATATTTGTATAATATAAGATGCGGTTCGGCAAAATCAATCCAACCAGTTTGTTGTTTTTGCTCTCGCCTTTCACTATATTTGTCCATCATAGATGTTTTCGATATGGCGGAAGAACCGGAGAATTTCTTATACGGTATCAATACCAAGCAGGAAAAGGCATGGCAATATTTATATGCGGAGTATTATTCTCCGCTTTGTTGTTATGCTTTGAAAATTCTGAAAGACAGGGAATATGCTATGGATGTGGTGCAGGGGATCATTGTCCGGTTGTGGGAAGCGGATACTTATTTCGAAGATATGCCTTCTTTCCGCGGATACCTTTATCGGGCGGTATATCATAATTGTCTGAAAGTTTTACGTGACCGCAATATAAAAGAACTGTGTTTGACCCAATGCGGGCAGGAAGAGGAGAGCGCCGGAGATTTCGGGGCGGTGATCGAGGAAGAGGTCGTCCGTAAATTGCGGGGCGTGATTGCCCGGATGCCGGAGAAACGACGGGAGGTGATGCTGCTTTGTTTAGAAGAAAAAACGGTGGAAGAAATCGGTGAAATTCTGGGAATCAGTGTCAATACGGTCAAAAAACATAAAAAAGAAGCTTATCAGTATATCCGGAAAATTCTGTCACCCGACATTTTCATTTTATTCTGTCTTTTATTCCACCCCAAAGATTGACTTTTTAAATAAATTTATCCGATTTTCGAAAAAAATTCAGTTAATAAAGGTACCCGTTTTGTCTTTTTGTGGATTATTTATATAAATAATCGTTATATGAACAAAGATGACGAAATAAGGGAAGAACTTTCTGATTTATGGTGTAAAGAAATTACCGGACAATTGAAGGGAAGTGAGAAAATCCGTCTTCAAAACTTAATAGAAGAACGGGAATTTCCTTTTCCGGATCGCAAACGTTGGTTAGCACGTTTACGTCAGAAAGAGGAGTTCGATTCTGCAATAGCGTATCGTAAATTCCTGCAATACAAAAACAGGAAAAGGTGGTGGAGGTTTGGGCGTATCGGTCTTACCGCAGCGGCAGCCGTTTTGTTGTTTGTGGGGATTGGACTGGTTTGGAGTCATCGGGAACAGCTACGGTCTGTCCCCCCGCTGACGGTAAAAAATGAAGTGGTGGAACCCGGCAGGAGCAAGGCGATGATTACGCTGGCAAACGGAGAGAAAATAGTTTTAGGAGATAAAAAACAGCAACTGATCGGAGAAGACGGAACGCTCCTGAATTTGGATTCTGCCGTCGTGGAATATAAAGGAAAACAAAAGACACCAGCATTGGTATACAATACCATTGATATTCCGATAGGAGGGGAATATCAGTTGGTTTTAGCGGATGGAACTAAAGTTTGGCTCAATGCCGATTCAAAACTAAGGTTCCCGGTTAGTTTTACCGCAGAACGGCGGGAGGTTTATTTAGAAGGAGAGGCCTACTTTGAGGTGGCGAAAGATAGCGAACATCCTTTTATCGTACACATTTCCAGGGGAGCGATTGAGGTGTTGGGTACGGGGTTTAACGTTCGGGATTACCGGGAAGAACAAAAAACCGTTACAACATTGGTGCAGGGAAAGGTGGTGTACCGACCGGAGAGACAACCGGGTCGGGAAATCATGTTGGAACCTGGTTTTCAGATAAAGGATGAAGAAGGAGGAAGTCTTCAGCCCCGGAAAGTAGATGTTATTTTATATACCGGCTGGAAAGACGGAAAATATGTTTTTGAAAATGCAACACTGGAAGAAATCATGCAAGTATTGTCCAGGTGGTATGATATTGCCGTTTTTTATAAATGCGAAGAAGTCAAAAAATTACATTTTACAGGTGATCTGGAACGTTATAAGACAATCAACGATTTTCTGGAATTTATGGAAATCGGTGGAAATGTCCGGTTTAGCATAAAAGGCAAGACTGTTTTGATAGAATAAAAAATAAAGGAGCGGATGTCAGCGCCAACCTTCATCCGCATCCGAGCAGTTAATTTCAGTATTCACTAAAACTAAAACAAAGTTATGAAAAAAAACGAAGTGTATGGGCGTAGTGTACCCATTAATTTTAATCCTTTATTCCGGGTTATGAAATTATGCCTTTTGTTTACTGTGATGTTGAATCTTTCGGTAGTTGCTGCAACAAATGCACAATTGAAAAAGGTTTCCCTGATCATGGAGAACGCAGAGTTGCGTCAGGTATTTAAAAAAATAAAACAACAAACCGGTGTCCGTTTTTTTTATAATGAGGAGAAATTGAAAAATATCGGGAACCGCCGGATCGAAATTCATGATCTGGAATTAGAGAAGGCATTGGATGAGATATTGGAGGGGACGGAACTTACTTACACTTTCCTGCGGGATGTTGTGGTAATCAAAGACAGGGAAAACAGTCGGGAGGTGCTGGAAACTCTGATGCAACAGAAAAGGCTGATCCGGGGAATTGTCAAAGATGAAAAAGGAATTACCCTTCCCGGAGTTTCTGTTATAGTGAAAGGTACCCAGACAGGTGTTGCGACCGATATCAATGGTCGGTTTGAGATCAAAGTGGACGATGAGCCCAACCTGATTTTGCAATTTTCTTTTGTGGGCATGAAAACGAAGGAAATAAAAATCGGAAACAATCAGGAATTGAAAGTGGTCTTGGAAAGCGCTGCCGAAAGTCTCGATGAGGTGATTGTTACAGGTTACCAAACTATCTCGAAAGAACGGACTACCGGTTCGTTCGGAGTGATAACTCCCCGGAATATCGAGACAAAATTACAGTCGAATCTGAGTTCTGTCCTGGAAGGACAGGCCACTGGAGTTGTACTGGATAAAGACGGTAAAATAGAAATCCGTGGTGTGTCAACTTTCAATGCGGAAAACGAGCCTTTGGTGGTGTTGGACGGTTATCCTATCGAGGGGGGGCTCGAATCGATTAATCCTGAGAATATTGAGAATATTACAGTGCTGAAAGATGGGGTCGCTGCCTCTATCTATGGGTCCAGAGCTGCTAATGGTGTGATTGTAGTAACGACTACCCGTGGGGCTGCCGATCGTTTTAACGTATCTTATAAAGGAATTGTAAGTACGATTTTAAAGCCTCAATTATCTAAATTGAACCGGGCGTCGACTTCGGATTATATCGATGCGGAATTAGATTTGTATTACCAGAATCCGAACCGTCCCAGTACGCAATCCGTTAGCAATATGAGTAAAGTGACCTGGCTGATGATGCAGGCACGGGAAGGAAATATGACTGAGGCAGAAGCTTTGGCTGAAATCGATAAATTGCGGAATATAAACGGTTTGAAGCAGGCGGAGAAATACTTTTACCGCAATCAGCTCAGCCATCAGCATAATATAGCCATCAATGGCGGTACGGAGAAAAACCGGTTTAATGCAGCTGTCAATTATATGTATAATCGGGGAAATATGATTCATTCCGACAATTCCCGTCTGATTTTCGATTTGAAGAACGACTGGAAACCGTCCAAATACATTTCGTTGGGATTAATGGCTAATGTCGTATATACTAAAGATGAACATCCGGTAAGAGGTTGGAGCGATTTGTTGGGTTATACCAATACTTCGTTGATACAGCCTTATGATAATCTGGTCGATCCGGAGACGGGCAAACCGACGACGGTATTTTCGACCAGTACTTATAAAATTGCCAATTATGAGAAAATCGCTAATATGAAGGACTGGAGCTATAATCCGATTGAGGATGTGGGTAAGGAGACGACCGATACGGAAGATATTCAGACTCGTTTGGGAGGAACCTTAAAGATATATATTATCGATGGATTGAATATCGAGACCGGAGGGATTTGGACCAGAGGAAATAAAGTGGAGAAAACGACTTATGACCGGGATGCTTATCGTATCAGGATTCAATACAATGATGCAACCTCCAAGACAAACAACGCCAGTCATTATTTTCCGGACGGAGCAATGATCGATGAATGGCGTAACATCAATGAAAGCTGGACACTCCGGACTCAGATCAACTTTAACCGTTCGTTTCTGAATGACAGGCACCGGGTGACCTTCCTTGCCGGAAATGAAGTACGCAAAAGTACTTATAGCAATAATCAGTATGCGACCCGTTTGGGATATAATCCGACGGCAGGATCTTTCATTCCGGTAAATATAAAAGATTGGAATTCAGGTTTGAATAAGGCGGATATGTTGTTCGGCTCGACTACGGTTTATTCTTTAAAAACGGGGGCGTATAATTTGCGGGATAACCGTTTTGTTTCCTGGTATGGAAACGGTTCTTACGAATTCGACAGCCGTTATCTGGTTAGCGGAAGTGTACGGTTGGATTTGACCAATTTCTTCGGAACAGATTCGAAATACCGGTATAAACCGTTATGGTCGGTGGGAGCAACCTGGAAATTGGCTGAAGAGAAATTCTTCTCCGTCTCCTGGATCGATCGTTTAAATTTGCGGGCTTCTTACGGAATCAACGGAAATATTTCTTTAAGCGAAGGTCCGTACCTGATGCTTGCGGCAGGTTCTTATCAGGAAATGACCGGTGGAGTTTCTTATAGTATTGCTTCTCCTCCAAACAATCAATTGCGTTGGGAAAAGACAAAAACGACCAATATCGGTGCCGATATCGCTTTATTCGATAACCGTATAAATCTGACTTTCGATTATTATTTGAAGAACAGCTCCGATTTGTTGGCCAGAGATGCCATCGACCCGACGACCGGATTCAGCAGTCTGACAAAAAATGTCGGGGAAATGCAGAACAATGGTGTAGAATTTTCTGTTAATGCCGATATTATCAAAAAACAGGATTTCGTCTGGAATTCGGTTTTCAATTTCAGTTATAATAAAAATAAAGTTAAAACATATAATGTAACCCGGATGTATACCAGCCAATGGGCCAGTATGGCACCTATTTTAGCTGAAGGTTACCCTGCCGACGCTATGTTTGGATTTAAATATGCGGGTCTGAACGATAAAGGAGAAGCTTTGGGGTATTCGGCAAACGGAGAGAAAGACCGGCTCGCTAACTTGACTACCGATGATATTATATATTTGGGTACGGTACGTCCGAAATATGATTTGTCGTTTACCAATGCGTTCAAATATAAAAACGTTCAGCTTTCTTTTATGTTTATCGCCAAATTAGGGCATCAATACCGTAAAGACGGTTTCTATGGTATGAATTATCAGAATCGTCATGTTGCCGACCGTTGGCAAAAGCCGGGAGATGAAGCTACCAAAAAATATCCCCAACTCCGGAGTGGAAGTACGGAACATTGGTATTTCCCTTATACCGATTTCCTGACCGGAAACGCCAGTTATATGAAATTGAGGGATGTGACGCTTGCCTATACCTTCCCTAAACATTGGTTGTCTTCTGTAGGAGTAAACAATGTTCGGGCTTACTTCCAGGCACGCAATATTTGGACTGTGACGGCTAAGGGGACGGATATAGACCCGGAAACTGCTCAGGTGAATATGACAGGAGCATATAATAATTTTACGGAACAGGGATTCACGTCATTGCCATTGCGTCCTGAATTTTATTTTGGTTTATCATTTTCATTCTAAATATATATACTTATGAAAGCGAAATTATTGACTATTTCTTTAATGGTGGGCTTGTTTATGGGGTGTCATGATTTTTTGGATGTCAAGCCTGTCGGAAAATTGATTCCTACGGAAGTAGAAGAGTTTGAGAATATACTCAATAATACGTATACGGTAGATTGGTACTATATGGACAATAATAAAGGTACGCTTCTCGCTTCTTTGGGAGATAACCTGCAAATCAGTGAGAATAGTGCCAATTATAATTATACCGCAACTCATCCGAACATTAACCGCTACGCTGCCTATACGTTTAAATTGCCTTACGGTAATCCTGAAAAACCCGATTATTTTTGGGAATGGGGTACTTATCGTGCCGTCGGTTTGTTGAACAATGTGATTGACGGGGTAAATGACGTAAAGAATGAAAAGACGGCGAAATTGGCTGAGGAATTGTCGGCACAGGCCCGGGCTGCCCGGGCGTGGTCTTATCTGACAATGGCCATGATTTACGGACCTGTTTATGATCCTGCCGGAGCTAACGATACAAAAACGATTCCTTATCGTACCGCAGCTTCTCCTACAGAAGCTAATCCGGCATTATCCACAACGGCCGAGGTGTTCGGGCTGGCCAAAGCGGATATCGATTTCGCTCTGAAGAGTGTTCCCGATAATGTAAACCATCCTGCCCGTATGAATCGATGTGCAGTACAGACTTTGATGGCTTATTATTACATGTTTGCACGTGATTTCGGAAAAATGCTGGAATATGCAGATATGGCCTGGACATCGGCCTTAGCTCAGCAAGGTTCGGTGGATAATTTGATTTATAATTACAACGATTTCTACTATGAACCCGATCCGGAGGCCAGTCCTTCTCCGGGTACTGATGTGGAGGTATCATTGGATTTGAAGGGCCAGGACGATTATTTGGGACAGACCTATCACCGGGAAATGTTGTTCTATCGGGTTGCTCCTTCAGGAGGGATGGGAAGCAGTGGTTATCCTTCGGTAGAGTTTATCTCTCTTTTCGATAAAAATACGGATTTGAGATACCGGTTGTTTATGCTGAAGGATTTAGGATATGCGACGACTGTAGGGGATACGAAGTATGATGACGGGATTGTCTTACAATATTATCGGGATGTAAAAATAAAAATGACACAAGGATTCAGTTATCCTGAACTGTTGTTGATGAGAGCAGAAGCATACGCCCGGAACAGTCGGAAAACAGAAGCTTTGTCTGACCTGAATACCCTCAGGAAATACAGGTATGACAATACGCAGGGAAGTACGGACCTTCCCAATGGAGCTGCCCTGACTGAAGATCAGTTGTTGGAGGAAATCCTGAAAGAACGCCGCAGGGAATTACCGATTGCAACTTTCCAGCGTGTGCTCGATCTGAAACGTTTGGCATTGGATAATGGCAAGCCGTGGTGTAAAACCACTATCGAGCACAAAATCGGAACTCAGACTTATTCGGCTTCGATAAATTCCGAATATTACGTTCTCCCTATTCCGAATAACATTATAAAATATAATCCGCAGTGGGGATTGCCGTTGGATACCCGGCCCTATAATCCGAAATAGACCGGGGAAAGAAAAGATCGAAAGTGTTTTGATGAAACCAGGGGCTGTCTAAGAAATGAAGTGCCCTCAAAAAGTTGGACATAAAACTTTTGGGGGCATTTCACTTTTAGACAGTTCTTTTTTTATTGTTTTTCAACGGGATTGTGACGGATTATTTGATTTTTTGTGTCTCCACTTTCCTTTTTGTGTATTATAGTCTTCGATTTTTTATACATTATCCAGTTGTAAACAGAGAGGATTGGACAGGTTTCCATCCCCATATTCCCTCCGTCTATTTTTGGATGTAAGTTATCGGAGATGAAGCGTGGAATCCAATGAATAGAGGATGAAGATAAAAAGGAGAAGCTTGAAAAATTAAAGAAATTGGATAAATTTGTATTTATAAAATACAGAGAGTAGTGCATTTTAAATCATAATGGGGTGGAAGATAAAATTAAATATGAAAAACATTGGCTGAAACTGTTGGTAGAAGGAGATGAGAAGGCTTATAAACGTTTGTTTGATTTATATTATTCCTCATTGGTCATGTTTGCTGCAAAATATTTGAGAGATACCGATCTGGCAGAGGATTTGGTACAGGATGTCATTTATGATTTCTGGAAACAGAGGCAGCATCTTTCGGAACTTTCTTCTTTGAAATCCTGGTTGTATATATCAGTGAGAAACCGGTGTATCAATTATTTGGAACATGATAAGGTGAAGAAAAAATACTTACAATTAAACGGGGAAGCTGAAGCTGATTTTTTTCTATCGCAGATCATCGAAGAAGAGGTGTATCTGGCATTGAAACAGGCAATTGATATTTTACCCCCTAAAATCAGGACTATCTTTTATCTGATACTGGAGAGGAAAACCAATGCGGAGATCGCCTCTTTGTTGGGGATAACCGAAGAGGCTGTAAAGGCTTATAGAAAGAGAGGTATGAAGATGCTGCGGATACGGTTGAGTAATTTCTGGATATTAGCATTGTTAATTTTTTAAATTTTTGCCCACTTTTTAGTTTTTTCCTGTCTTTATACAAAAGGCAGAAAATATGGAATTAAAAAGTGAGAAAGCATTTCGGATTGCTGATTTGATTTTGCGTTATCAGGAGGAGACTATCTCAGAAGAGGAGATGGAAGAACTCAGGCTTTGGCTGAAGAAATCAACGGAACATCAGCAACAATTTGAAAATCTGAATGATCGTGACTATATCAGGCGGAAACGCGAACTGGATTTGTCTATAAATCCGGCTGCTGCGTATACTGCTTTTTCTGAAAGAATAGCAAGGGAACGTCCATGGTCTTACAGGAAGTTGCGTGGGTTAGCTGCTGTGGCAGCTGTATGTCTGATTGCAATAGGAATTTACTGGTGCTGGCTCCGGGAAGACAGGAACGGTACGCTTGTTCCTCAGGTATCGACATCTGTCATTCCTGCTGGTAGTAGTAAGGCTGTCCTTACCTTGGCCAACGGGGAACAGATTCATTTGTGCGGAGATACTGCCACTTCTATAAAGCAGCAGGACGGTTCTGTAGCTAAGGCTTCGTCTGCCTCTTTAGTGTATCAGAATATTCCGTCTTTGCCGGAAGAGCTATTGTATAATTCTTTGAGTATTCCCCGTAAGGGAGAATTTGTACTTGTACTGTCCGACGGAACGAAAATCTGGCTGAACTCGGAGAGTGAAGTGGAATATCCGATTGTTTTTCCCTCCGGGGAACGAAGGATACGTTTGCAGGGAGAGGCTTATTTTCAGGTGGCCTCTGATAAATCGTCCCCTTTTATTATAGAGATGGGAAAGGTGCAGGTACAGGTGTTGGGAACCTCTTTTAATCTCCGGGCTTATCAGGATGAAGAAATGATTCAGACCACCCTGGTGGAAGGGAGGGTATGCATGTTCACCGGCAAAAAACGGATATTGTTGTACCCGAATGAACAGGGGGCTATAGAGCTGAAGACTGGTAATTTAGTTAAAAAGCAAGTGGATGTACAGGCATATATCGGTTGGAAAAACGGGAGGTTTATATTCGAACGTCAGACTCTGGAAGATATTATGAGGACTTTGTCGCGCTGGTATGATGTGCAGGTGGTGTTTCAGTCGGAAAAAGCCCGGCATATTGAATTTACCGGTAATTTAAGACGTTATGATGATTTCGGACAGATCGTATCGATGCTGGCTCTGGCTTGTCCCGCAAAATTTAATGTTTCAGGAACTACTATTTATATCGCAGAATAAAAGACAGGTAGCCGATGTAGGGAATCGGCCGCCTGTCCGTTCTGGTATTTATTTACTTATAAGTCAAACAAAGTTATGAAAAAAACGAAAAACAGGAAATTTCCCGGTGTATTTCTCCCGGGACGAATGGTGCGGACGATGAAGCTGATGACTTTATTACTTGTGTTACAAACTTTTCAAGTGACTGCGAAAGGATATTCGCAGGAAAATATCACATTGAAAATGAAGAATGTGACCTTTGCAGAGGTCGTTAAAGAGATTGAACGCCAATCCAAAGTGACTTTCCTTTATAATCATGATTATGTACGTGAGCTGAATCGTTTGAATCCGGATTACTCGAATTTGAATCTTCAGGAAGTATTGGATCATATTTTGACAGGAACCAATTTGGAATACAAGTTGATCGATAATACGGTGGTCATTACTGCTAAACAGGGACAGGATCAGTTTGAGCAGGAGATACAGACCATAAAAGGAAAAGTTGTAGATGTACAGGGACATACCTTGCCCGGAGTGACTGTCGTTATCAAGGGTACGAATCTGGGGGTTGCTACGGATATGGATGGAAGATTTTCTATTCAGGTACCCCGTGGCAAGGCTGTCGTCCTGGTGTGTACCTTTGTTGGAATGCGTAAAAAGGAGGTGAATTATGTGGAAGGGAAAGAATTGACTATCGTCATGGAAGAGGAGGCTGCAGAGATGGACGAAGTGATTGTGACGGGGTATTTTCAGAAATCGAAAGAGAGTTTTACAGGTTCGGAGGTAACCATCAATACCGAGGAACTGAAAAAAGTCGGGGCTTTGAATATGATTCAGGCTTTGAATGCTTTCGATCCTTCTATCCGCTTGAACGAGAGCCTTACACAAGGGTCTAACCCCAATGTGATACCGGATATCACGATCCGGGGAGAGAATGGTTTTGACCTGAGGGCCAATGCAGACGATGCAACGACAAACCCCAATGCCCCGCTTTATATTCTGGATGGAGTGGAGGTTTCGGCAGAACGGATCTATGATATGGACCTGAACCGGGTGGAATCCACGACTATCCTGAAAGATGCCAGTGCAACGGCTTTATATGGGTCTCGGGGTGCCAACGGAGTGATTGTCATTACGACTATCCGTCCGAAAGCCGGACAAATCCGGATAAACCTGAATGCCAATTACAACGTTTCAATCCCGGATTTGAGGGATTATAATTTGATGAATGCTGCGGAAAAACTGGAATATGAACGCCGGGCCGGTGTATATACCGATCCTGTTTATTCAGAACAGGTACGACTGGAAGAACTTTATAATTCACGTTTGGAAGAGGTGAAAAGAGGGGTGGATACTTATTGGTTGTCCCAGCCTCTGACTACTTCGTTAAATCAGCGTTATTCGCTCAATTTTGAAGGAGGAGATCAATATTTCCGTTATGGCGTGGATTTACGATATGATACGGATAAAGGAGTCATGAAGAAATCCGGACGGGACCGGTTGGGGATTAACTTGACTTTCAATTACAATATCGGTTCCAGCTTTTTTATCCGGAATGACTTGTCGGTCGATAATGTGAAAGCGAAGAATTCTCCGTACAATGAATTCTCTTTGTATGCCAACCAGAATCCGTATGACCGGATTTATGACGAAAACGGAGAGTTTGTGGAAAAACTTTCTTCGGGTGACTGGAATCCGCTGGTTAGTGCCAATCTGCCCAAGCGTAATACCAGCACTTATACCTCTGTTCAGGATAATTTCAATATCGACTGGAGGATTATTCCGGCTTTGCGTTTACAGGGGCGTTTCAGTTATACCAGGCAGTTTGACCGGCGGGATTTGTTTAAATCTCCGGAATCACTGGATTACAGTACAGAAACGGATCCGAAAAAGAAGGGGAGTTATTATCTGGTAAATTCCCGGAGTGACCGGTTCGACGGTAATTTGACACTGGCTTATAATAAGACGATAGATAAACACATGCTGAATGTCGGGGTCGGAAGCAATATCATGCAATCGGAGACGGAAGGTGAGTCTTTTACCGGAGTCGGGTTTATCAATCCGGACATGATTTTTATCGGTGCAGCCAATGCTTTTCAGGAAAATACCAGTCCTCAGGGAACCTATGATGAATCGAGATTGGTAGGATTTTTTACCAATGTAAATTATGGGTACGGCAATCGTTACTTCCTGGACTTTTCTTTTCGTTCGGACGGTTCCAGTAAATTCGGACGTAATTCGCGTTTTGCTCCTTTCTGGTCATTGGGGGTAGCCTGGAACGTGCACAATGAGTCTTTTTGGCATGCTCATGAGAAAAACGCATTGAAGCTGAGGGCTTCGGTGGGAAGTACGGGGACAACTAATTTTTCATCTACCCAGGCGCTGACAACTTATTTGTATGATTTTAGCAGGGAATATAACGGAAATTTCGGAGTTAGTCTGGCCGGATACGGTAATTCGAGTTTGAAGTGGCAGACAACCCTTTCTTATAATGTGGGAGTGGATTTTACTTTCTTGCACGGCTTGGTGGTGTTTAACGGAGATTTTTACATTAAAAATACCCGTAGTCTGCTGTTGCCTGTAACTGTAGCTCCTTCGACGGGATTTATCGATTATGTGGAGAATATCGGGAAATTGAGAAATACGGGTGTGGAAGCCCGTTTGCGTTTCAACCTGATCCAGGATGCAGTCAAAGATCTGAGATGGAATGTCACCTTGTCCGCTTTCCATAACCGGAGTAAGATTACCCAATTATCCAATCAGTTGGAAACCATCAATCAATATGCCAACGATGACCGGGCAAACCAGGGAACGGTGGTATATCGTCAGTTCGAGGCGGGACGTTCACAGACGGCTTTGATGGTGGTGCGTTCCGGAGGAATCGATCCGGCTACCGGGAATGAAATTTATATTAAGCGTAACGGGGAAATGACTTTTGAATATAACCATAACGATAAGATCGAATGTGGGGATATGAAACCTAAAATCGAAGGAAATGTGAACACTAATCTGAACTGGAAAGGCTTCAATCTGTATATGCTGTTTAAATATCAGTACGGTGGAAAAATATATAATGCTACCCTGGCCTCGAAAGTGGAAGGGGCTAATCCGCTTAAGAATGCTGATAAACGGGTATTGTACGACCGTTGGAAAGAACCGGGGGATCATGCGAAATTCAGACGTATCGACGATACGAGTGCGCCCTATCAGACAACCCGCCTGGTATTTGATAACAATTTGCTGGCTTTGCAAAGTGTCTCCCTGTCATATGAGTTGCCTCGTAAGATTTCCCAGAAAATGTATATGGAAAGAGTGAAGCTGCTGTTGAGTTCTACCGATCTGTTCCGCTTGTCCTCGGTAAAACAGGAACGGGGGACGAGTTATCCCTTTGCACGTACTTTCAGTATCGGTTTGAATGTTACTTTTTAGTCGTTAACAGATAAAGATAGAACTTATGAAAATGAAAAATAGCATATGGAATTTAGTTTGGGTGTGTTTGTTATGCTCCTGTAATTCCTGGTTGGATATTAAATTGATAAACCAGAGCGAAGAATCGGAATTGTTCAGTACGGAACGCGGATTTACCGAAGCGTTGGCCGGGGTGTATTATGATATGTCGGCGGCGGGACTATATGGTCAGACCCTTTCATTCGGCATGCTGGATGTGATGTCGCGTACTTATGATTATTCCCGGGTGCCGAATGCCATGAAAATATTCAGGGATTATGATTATGAAGACAAGGATATGGAGGCTTATATCTATTCCATATGGTATGCTTTATATGCTAATATTGCAGCCATCAATAATATATTGGAGTGGAGTGATAAAAATGCTTCTGTCCTGTCGGATGCCCGGCGTAATCAGGTCCGGGGTGAGGCATTGGCATTAAGGGCAATGCATCATTTCGATATTTACCGTTTGTTTGCTCCCGATGTGAAGCTGGATAAGGATGCCCGGATTTTACCTTATCAGCTGAAGTTCGGAGTGGAGACACCTGCTGTATATACGACACAGGAATATCTGAATCTGGTGGTCGGGGATTTAGAAAACGCTTTGGAATGCCTGAAAGATGATCCCATTTGTTCGGTGGTACCCTATGAATTAGGAAACGGGGTGGATGAAAATAAAGATCAGGCTGACCAGTATGTTGCACGAATGAATTATTATGCTGCAAAGGCTTTATTGGCCCGGGTTTATCTGGATATGGGGGGAGAATATAAAAAAGAAGCCCGTCGTTTGGCTGAAGAGGTGATTGAAAGTAAAAAATTCGCCTTATTGGATTATGAGAAAAGTTTGAATGTGGATATGGCCGATAAAGATTTGCTTTTTTCTAGTGAGCATATCTTTTCATTACGGAACCAGGCTATAAAAACAGGTGCTGAAGCGATACATAAACGGGTGACTGGTTCGGACGGTAATTTACAGATGGCTGTAGGGTTTCAGAGTGGTATATATGAAGGGGATCTGGATGATTACCGTTTGAATTGGTACAGTGAAATTTATATTGTAAAATATACCTCTGATAATAGTAAACGTTTTTTTCCGAAAGTTCCGATAATCCGTTTGTCGGAAATGTACCTGATTGCTGCGGAGGGTTGGATGGAAGACGATCCGGGGCATGCTGCGGAATTACTGCAGACTTTCAAACAGGCCAGGACACAGAAAGAGGTGGTATCGCAGGAAGTAACCGAAGACGTGATCATGCGGGAAATACGCAAAGAGTTTATCGGGGAAGGAGTGATCTTTTTAACTTATAAGCGTTTGCATCACGATATCTGGGGAAATACTTCCGAAGATCAGGTGAAAGCTGATAATAATGTCTTTGTATTCCCGATCCCGGAAGATGAAATAGAGTATGGTAACAGAACACAAAATTGAATTGTCCAATGAAGAAAGTTATATATGTATTTTTATGGTTTTGCCTTTATTTACAAGGATGTGAGCAGAAGGTGGAATATCAGTATGATGATGTCAACCGGATATATTTCCAGTATGAGGTATTAAATAGCCTGGGCAACAAAGTAAGTCTGGATTCTGTCGTTTTTTCTTTTGGAAAACTTTCGGATGACGTTGTTGCAGATACGGCTAAAATAGTGGTACGTGTTTTAGGTAATACGTCGGAAGAACCACGTACTTACCGGGTAAAAGTACTTGAAAAAGGTAATTATTTAAATGGGGAGACCGATATGGTTGCCGATGAAGATTATGTATCTCTGGCTGAGGAGCAATTATTTGGTCCCGGCCGTTTTCAGGATACCCTCCGGATTGTTGTTTTCCGGAAAAATCTAAGTAAAAGCCTTCGGAATCCTGAAAGCAAGACGCTGATGCTTACACTTGTTGCCGGAGGAGATTTTCAGCTGGGTATTGAAGACGGGCGTGAGATGAAATTATCTGTCAATGACATTTTGTTTCCGCCAGCCTGGTGGACGGCCAATGAGGGGGAATTGGGATTTTATCATCCTAAAAAATGGCGTAAGCTGATTGAGCTGGATCCGATTTTTGCTATTGAAGATGCATTTGTGGGAACAGGGGTGGATATGACGAAGAAATCCCAGATATTGAGAGAATGGTTGAATAAAAATATCATTATTGATGATGAGACGGGTATGCGGATTATGATGGACGGACTTGTCGAGATTACGGACTTGAATTAAATAGGAGGCTATTATGAAAAAAATAATTACTTTTTTATACCTACTTATCCTGGCATATGCCTGTTATGATGATAAAGGAAATTACGATTATCGGGAAATCAACCAGATCAGCATACAGAATATCGATAGCCTGGTGCTTTGTGACCAGATGGATTTGTTGTCTATTCCCGTGACTTTGGAGGGAACGCAGTATTCGGATTCAAACCGGTTTACTTATATGTGGGAAGTCAACCAGAAGGTTGTGGCGACGACGAAAGATCTGAATGTATATGCTAATTTCCCGTTGGGGATTAATACAGCACGTTTTGTGGTAACCGATAAGGAATTGGGGACGAAGGCCTTTAAAAATTTCAGAATCAATGTGTCCAGTTCTACGGCAGGTGACGGTATCCTTGTTTTAAGCAAGTATCAGGGACATGCAGAATTATCCTTTAAGCGTCTGGACAGAGAGGGGAGTACTTTTACTCCGAATTATTATGAAGCATTGACCGGTAACCGTTTGGGAACGAATCCACGCAAGATTCACCGGTGTTATATTCCTGAAGCGGCTAATGTCAATTCGGGATTGAAAATAGAGACGGATCAGCGGTTGAAGTGTCTGAGTGAGGAGACCTTAGTTGAGATCGGGGAAAACAAGTATCTGGATCATAACTTTTTTATCTCACGTGCCATGACTTTGCCGCCGGATATAACGGAGTTTGATGTGAAAGCCTGCTGGCATTTGACGACGTCTGCAACTACAACGAGTTTGGGAGGATATATTTTCGTGATTGCCAATGATGAGCTTTGGCATGATCAACGGATGGCTATGCCTGCGTACAACGTGGATTTGAATATGACATTTATGCAAAAAGCAAGCCCCTGGCATGGGCAATTGTCTCCGGTTATGTTTCTGGCATCTTTGACCGGGAGTGGTACACAAAACTACAGTTCTCCGGAATTGTTATATTTGTTTGATGAAAGTGAAGGACAGTTTATATATGCCAATGTAAACAGTTCTGCAGCTAATAGGGCTTGTTCTGAATTGGGGATTTATGCCGGCTATTCACTTTTGTACGGGACACATACTGCTTCTCCGAATCAGGCTGTCGCTGTTTTGGGAAACGGTTCCGTTTACCGGATGTTATACCTGAAACTTCCGTCGAAGACAAGCGAAACCGCTGCCGTCCCTTTTACCGTACTGGCTGATGTAATTGTGCCTGGTGAGGTGATAAATTCCGGAACCTCTTATTATCCGATGAAGAATGAGAGTTATATGTTTTTTGCAACGGATAACGGCCTGTATCGTTATAATCTGAGAGATCTGGAAAATGGCAATGCTCCGGGAAGTCAGAATAGGATCATGACATTGACCGATTTCGGTTACAATGCTGATGATAAAATCACCTGTATGACGGTATCCAGGACGGAACAGGAAATATTGTTAGGGATTTCCCGCTATGGTGAAGATACCGAAGGAATGGGCGAGGAACTGAAAGGAGACGTGCTGGTCCTGGATCTGAAAACCATGAATATGATCCGGAAGTATGAAGGAGTGGCAGGTTATCCGGTTGACCTTATGGTGAAATACCAAAAATTTCTCAGAGATGGGAAAGAGAATGGGGTGGATGTGTCGGATGTATTGTATTTTTGAAATATCCGGATAACAGGAATAGGTAGTTATATTGGAAAGAGTGTATCAAAAAACGATTTTTGAATACACTCTTTTGTTTTTATGGTATTCTAAATGGAATCTTACAAACAGACGTTGAATAATATTGTTGTAAATTAGTAACTTGTCCAAAGTGATTCATTTTTTTTGAAAAAAAGTGTATAAAAAATTTGGAACTGGGGTATTAATTGTTCTATCTTTGCAGCCGCAATCAGGAACCGATGTATTGAATAAACGGAGGAGGTGAGAGGATATGATGTGTTGGCTTACAGGTTTTTATGTTGTGCAGAGTTCTTCAGGATATTGCCCTGGTCAGGTTCTGAAAAAAAACTTCAAAAATTTCTTTTGAAAAGTTTGGAAGTAATGAAAAAGTCCTTACCTTTGCAGCCGCTTTCCGAAACGAAGCGGACGTTCTGAAACATTTTGACTGATGTGTTTTTCATCTTTTGCGGATGAAGCCTG
>NZ_LARE01000069.1:0-18048 GCF_000980245.1 Odoribacter sp. N15.MGS-14 | reverse complement strand
AATGCGTTTGGCTGTGCGTCAGGAACCGATGGTATTTGAAGTGACGGACGGCAAGAAATCGTTGGCTTTCAATAAAAGAGTTAGCTACGATACCCTGAAAATTCATACCAATATGGATTGGAAAGTAGAAATTGCCGATACGACAGGTTGGTTACAAGTTGCAGATACCGTGGGTTCGGGAGATTCCGAACTGGTTTTTATAACTACGGATAATAGCCAGAAAAAAGAAAGATCGACAACCGTTCGTTTGAAATACGGCGTACGTACAATGAAATTAACCGCTTCCCAGAATGGAGGGATCCGGGCAGACGGAAATGTCCAAAAACACCAGGGAGAACGTGAACTCACAAACGGCTTTAACCTGATTTTTCTGGGAGATGGCTTTACGTCCGATGATCTGATTGCAGAAACGGGAGTATTCGACCTGGCGGTAGAAGAAGCTTGTGAGGCCTTATTTGCTGTCGAACCCTATAAAACTTACAAGGAATATTTCAATGTTTGGTCAGTGGCTTGCGAATCACAAG
Organism: Odoribacter sp. N15.MGS-14; assembly: GCF_000980245.1. Lineage (NCBI taxonomy): Bacteria > Pseudomonadati > Bacteroidota > Bacteroidia > Bacteroidales > Odoribacteraceae > Odoribacter > Odoribacter sp. N15.MGS-14. The sequence continues at coordinate 17,524 of NZ_LARE01000069.1, read as the reverse complement.
AGCGCGGGGCCGGAACTTCCGAGTCAGGAAATACAGCATTATTCAGTTACTTTAACGAAGATAACCGCATCATCGGAAATAATACAACGGCTTTCAGTTATGCAAGCAAAATATTGGGAATGAATGACGCCATACTGCAAACGAATTCCGTCGTCATTGTATTGGTCAATGACGAACGTTATGGAGGCTCGACTTATTGGTTCGGCGACCCGACTGATAGAAATGATACTGATTACAGGACAATCAGTTATGTCCCTTTGAACAGAGATATTCAATTACCGGGAGGATTCACCAACATTTTTCTGCATGAAGTCGGTGGACACGCTATCGGAAAACTGGGAGACGAATGGTCTACCGAACAGTTGTTTACTACTGAAGATAAAACTTTAATAACTTATTATAAAAATTACAGGTTATATTGTTATAATGTAGGACTACCAACAAGTGAAAGGCTGATAACTTCTTATCCGGAGATGAGTTGGCAGTTTTTCCGATATGTCAGTGGAAGCACAGCTCGTTACAGCGAAGTGTTGAAGCCTGCTGACGGAGGCTATGGATGTGTCAGTGATATTGCTAACAAGGCATTTGTTTCTCATTGTGAAGAAGAGAGTTGTATGATAAACAACGTACCTTATTTCAATGTTGCTTCGCGATATGCTATCGTACAATGGCTTTTGTTCCGTCTCAACGTATATGAATACACCCCTCAAGGCATGACCGGATTGGTTAATTACTTTTTCGAACATGACCAATATGAACTACCGGCCGACTATACCGTATCGGACAGACCACCCCTTCCGATGCCGGCTCAGGTAAAATAAGAAATAGAGCTTCAAGCCGAATAAAACATCAGATCCTGTCATAACTTACCGTTTAGCCGGAACATTATGGCAGGATATCTTTTTTAGAAATCTGCATAATCATAACTAACAGTACCAGATTTCGCAGTCGATTTTTTAAATAACGGAAAGCATTTTTCTTATGGGTTTTGACAGTAAGCACAGACAGATTCAGCAGTTGGGCTATTTCCTGATTTTTCTTACCCTCTAAAGATAAAAGAATGACCTCCTGGCTACGTTGCGGCAATTCACCGATGGCTGCGTACAATTCCCGCAATATTTCTTCCTCTTGCACTGAAAAATCGGGTAGTTTTTGTTCATAAAGCACATGTGCCATGTATTTTTCTTCGACTGCCCGGTGTTTCCAGTAATCTGCACAACGGTTCGAGACGGCTTCGTACAAATAAGCTTTAAATCCGTTGATAGAATTGTATTGTTTGTTACTTTCCCAGATATTGATAAAGATTTCCTGCACGATATCTTCAGCCACCTTGTGGTTTTCCACTCTGCGTTCCGCAAAAAGGACAAGGTAACTATAAAATTGCTGAAAGAGTTTATGATAAGCTTGTTCGTCTTTCAAGTTAAAGCGCTGCAAAAAATCTTTCTGTTCGCTCACAGTGTCTTCCGTCGTTTTACCGAACAAAATAAAGGATTAATAATAGATTTTCCAATTTATATTCCAAATTCTTTTGAAAAACTGTGTCAGCAAAGTCCATACTTTATTCTTTTTCTCCGGCTGACACAGTTCAAATTACAATCAATGTCCAGGGACACCTTCTCTTATGGCTGCGTTTTCTTAAACTCTTTGAATACCCGCTTTATCTCATCGACATAGTCCAGTTTTTCCCAGGTAAAAAGTTCCACTTCTTTCTCAACTGTAGGCCAATAATTCGAAGTGAACACTTTTTTCACTATTTCAGGTTTGCGTCCCATGTGCCCATAACTGGCAGTCTCCTGATAAATCGGATTACATAATTTCAAGCGTTCTTCGATAGCCCTCGGACGAAGGTCGAAAATCTCGTTGACTTTCCCGGCAATCTCTGCATCCGTTAAGCTGACTTTCGAAGTACCGTAAGTATTCACATACACTCCTACAGGACGGGCAACGCCGATCGCATAGGAAATCTGGATCAGGATCTCGTCGGCTATCCCCGCTGCTACCATATTTTTAGCGATATGACGGGCAGCATAGGCAGCAGACCGATCGACTTTCGAAGGGTCTTTTCCGGAGAAAGCTCCCCCACCGTGGGCTCCTTTCCCCCCGTAGGTATCGACAATAATTTTACGCCCTGTCAGCCCTGTATCTCCATGAGGACCTCCGATCACAAATTTACCGGTCGGGTTGACAAAAAGAATGACATTTTTATCGAATAAAGCCTGTACCCGTTTTGGCAACAGGGCCTTTACCCGGGGCAGCAGAATATCGACGATATCTTTTCTGATCCATTCCACCATAGCCTCGTCGGCTTTCAGCTGGGCTTCCGGCGTTTCGTTGGCCGGCTTGATGAAATCGTCATGCTGGGTAGAAATGACAATCGTATGTATACGGACCGGTTTCCCTTCATCACCGTATTCAATGGTCACCTGTGATTTCGAATCGGGACGCAGATATTGCATCAACTGACCCTCTTTCCGGATTTGAGCCAATTCTTTCAGTAAAAGATGGGCTAATTCCAGGGACAACGGCATATAATTATCGGTCTCGTTACAGGCATAACCGAACATCATCCCCTGATCACCGGCTCCCTGTTCCATCGGATCTTCACGCACCACTCCCCGGTTGATATCCGGCGATTGTTCGTGGATCGCAGAAAATACCCCGCAACTATTTCCGTCGAACATATACTCACTCTTGGTGTAGCCGATCTCATTGATCACCTCACGGGCCACTTGCTGCACGTCTACATAAGTCTTTGTTTTAATCTCGCCTGCAATGACAGTTTGTCCGGTTGTCACCAAAGTTTCACAGGCTACTTTTGCTTCCGGGTCGAACGCCAGAATCCGGTCGAGCACTGCATCCGAAATCTGATCGGCAACCTTATCAGGATGCCCTTCCGATACAGACTCTGAAGTAAATAAATATCCCATAATTTAATTGAAAATTGAAAATTGAAAATTGAAAATGTACTATACGCAATCAATATCCAATCGGTTAATTATATTACGGGAAAGGCAATGGATGGTTGAATTCAGAAGTATATGCATTTTAGCAATTTTTTTCTGTGGTTGCAATCAGCCAAATCTTTCCACAATGACGGGACAAAGATAGGAAGGAAAAAGGTAAAAGTAAAAAGTTAAAGGTTAAAAAAAAGCAGAAAGAGGAAAAGCGCATCATTCGGGTTTTATTATTAATTTTGCGGCCTATATTCAAAGTATCGTTATGGCATTCTTATATAATATTGGAATTCAGGCATATCATCTGGCTATACAATTGGCAGCTCCTTTCAATGAAAAAGCAGCCCTTTTACGTAAAGGCAGAAAAGAAGTCTGGAAAAAAGCAGCCGGTATACAACGGGGAGAAGGTCGTTTGGTGTGGTTTCATGCCGCTTCTTTGGGCGAATTCGAACAAGGCCGCCCGGTAATCGAAGCCTTGAAGGCCGCAGAACCGGCAACCCAAATCCTGCTTACCTTTTTTTCACCCTCAGGTTATGAAATCCGCAAAAATTATACCGGTGCAGATTACATCCTTTATCTGCCGGGAGATACGCGACGCAATGCGGTCCGCCTGATTGAAAAATTCCGTCCGGATGCAGCGGTCTTTATCAAATATGAATTCTGGTTCCACTACCTGAACGAACTGAACAAACGAAACATCCCGGTATATCTCATCTCAGCCATTTTCCGTCCCAACCAGCCTTTTTTTAAAAGTTGGGGAAAACTCCACCGGCGGATGCTGGGATGCTTCAAAGAATTGTTCGTGCAGGACGGGCAATCGGTGGAATTACTGAAATCCATTGGCATAAAAAATGTCAGACTGACAGGAGATACCCGTTTCGACCGGGTAAAACAGATCGCGGAAAATGCAAAACAAATCGTCAAAGTAGAGCAATTCTGTGACGGCCGCCCCGCCATCGTCTGCGGCAGCACCTGGCCACCCGATGAAGAAATTCTCCTGGAATATATCAACTGCCATCCGGACGGTTATAAATGGATTATCGTCCCTCACGAAATCGGGGAAAATCACATCAAAGCGATTCTGGACAAATGCAGGAAGAAGGTAGCCCGCTACACCTCGGAAAATACCGATTTGGCCGATAAGGAGGTATTGATTATCGATTGTATCGGTCTGCTTTCATCGATCTACCGGTATGGGAAGATCGCTTATATCGGCGGAGGTTTCGGGGTCGGTATCCACAATACCCTTGAAGCTGCCGTGTATGGAATACCGGTAATTTTCGGACCCAAATATCAAAAATTCAACGAAGCGGTCAGCCTGATCCGGGAAGGCGGAGCTTTCAGCATTTCCAACGGGGCAGAACTTTCGGAGATCCTGGACAGCCTGATTCAGCATCCGGCAATTGCAGAAACCGCCGGACAAAAGGCATTGGAATATGTGAACAGCCAACTGGGTGCGACAGCAGTAATCAGTGAAGCACTAAGCACTACAATTTAGAGAGGACACGATCAAAAGGAGGATATAAAATCCCTTTTTCGGTAATGATTGCCGTAATCAATTCATGACGGGTCACATCGAAAGCAGGATTATACACCTTTATTTCCGGAGGTGCCATCCGTCGGGTATACCATTTTTCTGTGATTTCACCGGCTTGCCGTTCTTCAATGGGAATATGTGCCCCATCCGGACATTTTAGATCAACTGTAGAAGTCGGTCCAAGTACGTAAAAAGGAATTCCATAATATTTAGCCAAAACAGCAACTCCGGAAGTACCTATTTTATTAGCAACATCTCCATTAGCCGCTATCCGGTCGCATCCTACCAAAACAGCCTGCACCTTTCCCTGTCCCATCACACAGGAAGCCATATTATCACAGATCAAAGTGACATCGACTCCTGCTTTCTGAAGTTCAAAGGCAGTCAAACGTGCCCCCTGTAACAATGGACGGGTTTCATCTGCATACACTTTAAAATGATAACCACGCTCCTGCCCCAAATAAACAGGAGCCAAAGCCGTACCATATGCAGAAACTGCGAGATGTCCGGCATTACAATGAGTCAGCAGCCCCATTCCCGGTTGTAAAACACTTAATCCCCATTCCCCGATACTCCGGCAAGCAGCCGCATCCTCTGCCCGGATAGCTTCCGCCTCCTGCTGCAATTTTATTTTTATTGTATCAACCTGCTGATCCTGCAACGACAAAACACATTTTTCCATCCGGTCCAAAGCCATAAATAAATTTACAGCAGTAGGACGTGAAGAAGCCAGGTATTTTTTTACCTCCGTAAATTTTTGAAAAAAAACGGAAAAAGACTGTTCCCCGAATTGTTGTGCACAAACCGCCATGCCATAGGCAGCAGCAACCCCGATCGCCGGGGCCCCCCTCACCTTCAGGTGATAAATGGCTTCCCAAATCTCCTCCGGAGTATATAAGCGGAGATATGCTTCCCGGTTGGGCAATTGCGTCTGGTCGAGAATAATTACAGCCGGCTCTTCCCAATCGACACTTACCGTCGTCAGGCCGGCCAAACCTTCACTTTTCATTTTTCTTGCATCCATTCGTTCAGCGTATCGAGCAAATCTTCTTTCGACACCGGATCGAAATCTTTAATCCGGCAAGCATGGCTCATATCCCCTCTTACGTATTTACGGCATTTTCCGTTTTTCTTCAAATCGACGCCGGTAGCATACCAGGGATCACTTCCGCCGTATACAAACAAAATCCGCTCGGCATCCGTCTGCAACCATTCGTTGATCGCCTTCATCTGTTTGTCATTAAAAGGCTTTTTTTCAACACCTTCAGGCATAGTGAATGAAAAGTCGATATCTTTATCGTCTTCGGGTAAGAATTTCTTGAACGGTTTTATTTTATAATCATACATCCCGATCTCGGTCAAAGCAGCATAAAAAAACGGTTGCATGCGGACGATGTACTTATCTTCAAAAAAATCAGGGGAAGACACTTTCACCAGGTATTCGAAGATCTCCTCCCAATCGGCACTTTCCTGATCGGGAATATCGGCACAATTATTCCCCCACTGCCAAAACGCAAAAGGATATTCCAGAATCATCAGCTGCAAGGCCCGTTTGGTCCCTCCCACCATCCGGTAGGTATATTTCTTTTCGGCAGCCAGTTCCTCGAGCATAGGAAGCAGCGTATCGAGATGTTCGAAACACATGGTCTGAAAATCACGGATCGTATAATGACAGGTATTCAGATCCTCCCAGTTAAAAAGCGCTTTCACCCCACTCTTCGCCGTCCCTAACCGGTTCAGGAATTTATCCAAACGGGGATCTACATACTCCAGATTCAGGGGAGCCACATACGGTACACTGATATCCACATCGGCCGGGTAAAAATAACGGTGAAATATCGTCGTCTGTCCTCCTTTGCTGATTCCGGTACTGATCCATTTCGATGCCGGATAAATTTTCTGCCTGATAGCCTGTATAATCTCGTGCTGGTCATCGGCAGCCTGCTTGATGGTCAGGTTTTCCCAGGGAATCCCTCCTTCCGGCACACTTTGATCGAAAAAACGGTGCTCTATCGTCAGCTGATTCCCTTTCAGGATATTAGCCAATTCACCTTCTTCCGACGACCAGATATTATAGCCTTCCAACTCGACGATTACCGGAGCATCCGATTGTTTATGCCCCAGCAACACCCGTTGCCGGAAAGTCCCTTTCGCGGGATCGGAATGATCGACCGGCTGCTCGAACCAGAATTGATAATACTCCTGAAAAGGCTTTACATCCAGTTTCTGAATCTCACTAATCTGTGGTATCTGTTGCAACTTTTCATAAATCCCATCTCCGGCCCATACCGCCAGGGTAAACCATACACAAACAAAAGTAGTTAAGAGTTTTCTCATAATTCAAATAATTTAAAACATCATCCAATCTCCACCCTTAGTCGGGACTTATCTCAACGGGGACAAGGTACGAAAAAAAGGCAGAAAGTAAAAAAGTAGCATGCAAAAAGTAAAAGACAAATGCTAAAAAGCGATCCGTAAAAGCAAGAAATCCATTTGCCGGCAGGCAAGAAATTGATTAGCTTTGCGACAATTATCAAAACAGTTTATAATCCAAATCCGGAACAGTCTATGAAGATATCCATAAGAACAGCTATGGCTTTGAAAACAAAAGCTTTGGCAGGAGGGTTATCCCTACTGTTTCTTTTAGGCGGATGTCATAAAAAAGTAAACTACTTTAACGGGGAGATCATAACCGTGAAAGATATTCCGGTAAGCGACACGCTGACCGGGGAACGGCTGCTGCTGGACAGTATCAACACCGGCATGCTTTCGCTCTGCGACACGACCTTATTTTTTATGGGACACAGGACTCCCGATTATCATTACTATTGTTTTAACACCGACGGACGATTTATCGCCGGTTATTTTCAGAAAGGAAGAGGTGCCGACGAATATTTCAGTATCACCCCCATTATCCAGAAATATAAGGAGAATGGCGAATGGAAAGCGTTGTTTACAGCTATAAATGAAGAGAAAGCCGGGATATTCAATATAACGAAATCCCTGCAACAACGCAAGACGGTCTGTGATACGATCTTCGATTTCCGATGGAGGGATAAATCCTCCCGTTCCTTTATGAGTGTTTTCATATATGATGAAAACAATATCCTGGCTTATAAACAAGCGGAAAGGCGCGAAAATACGAAAACCGATGTCGACCCGATACCTCAATGGTTACTGATAGACCGTCGTACCGGAAAAATCAATAAAACCTACGACTTATATTCCGTCCCCAAAGACCTTCCGGCACAACAGGCATCGGACAATCGCTTCTTCTCATCGCTGAACCTATTGAACAACGACCGTACCCGCATGGTCATGACTATGCCCCTGGTACCCCAACTCAACATACTCGATTTAGAAACAGGAATATTAAAAGGGTACCGGATCGAAAACCAACCCACACTTGAAAATCTGGCCGAACAAAGCAACGATTTGAGGCAATACTATGGCTTTCCCGAGATCGACGACCGGTTTATTTATGTTCTGTATCTCGACCGGAATTTTATGAAACGTGAGGAAAACAAAGGATGTACCTTGTATGTTTTCGATTGGGAAGGTCAGTTGGTGTACAAATTATATATCCCGGAAGGAATCGATCAAATCCAGGTAGATGCCAAAAACAGATTATTATATGGAGTTAATTTGCAAATGGAAGAGGTATATCGTTATCCGTTACCATTTTAATTCAGTCTATCGGGTCCCTGAGGCCATCGGACTTTATGAACTTTATAAATGCTAAGCGACATGAGCTATTTCACCCCCTATAAAGAACATTACAAAGCCCTCATCCGTCTGGGTATCCCCATTGTCATCGGACAAATCGGTATTGTGGTGGTAGGCCTGGCCGATAATATGATGGTGGGACAATATGCCACTCTCGACCTGGCTGCAGCTTCATTTGTCAACAGTGCCTTCAATATCCCCATTCTTTTCGGTCTGGGTTTTTCTTATGGTCTTACTCCCCTGGTCGGACAATTTTTCGGCCGTCATGACAAATATCATGTCGGTCAACTGCTACGCAACAGTCTGTTGGTAAATCTCTTCATCGGCTTGCTCCTGACCCTGGCGATGACAGTGGTATGGTTCAATATCGACCGGCTAGGACAGCCTGAAGAATTACTCCCGTTGATCCGGCCTTATTTTCTTCTCCAGCTGGCTTCCCTAGTATTCGTCATGTTATTCAATTCTTTCAAGCAATTCGCCGACGGTATTACGGATACCAAAACGCCCATGTACATCATGATCTCCGCCAATCTGGTGAATATTGCCGGAAATTATATACTGATCTACGGAAAATTCGGACTACCGGCCCTGGGTGTCGTAGGAGCAGGCATTTCCACCTTAACGGCCCGTATCCTCATGTTTGCAGCTTTCGCCGTCTTATTTTACCGCAGCCTCCGTTACCGCCGCTATCTGGTCGGTTACAAACGGGGTAAATACAATTTCACCGATATCCTCTCACTCAATAAAATGGGCTGGATGGTCGGTTTACAGATGGGACTGGAAACTGCCCTGTTCAGTATTACGGGAATTATGATCGGTTGGCTGGGAAGCATTGCCCTGGCCGCCCATCAGGTGATGGTGGCTATCTCAACTTTAGGTTTTATGATCTATTACGGAGTCGGAGCAGCGGTATCTGTACGGGTGAGTAATTATTTCGGCCGTCAGGACCTGCTCCATGTGCGCCGCACGACGATGGCAGGCTTCCATCTCATTCTTTGTCTCGCTGTCTGTGCCTGTACTGTGTTCTTATTTTCCCGGGAACTGATCGGATATCTATTCACCACCTCCGAAGAAGTCATCCGGGTCGTATCCACCCTGGTCTATATCCTGCTGGCCTACCAATTCGGGGATGCCCTTCAGATTACCTATGCCAATTCCCTCCGCGGTATCGGCGATGTGATCGCCATGGCTGTCATCTCCTTTATCGGTTACTTCCTGATCGCCATGCCCGTATGCTACATCTGCGGCTTTGTACTCGAGTGGGGCATCACAGGAATCTGGATCGGCTATCCGATAGGGCTTACCCTGACCGGAGTCATGCTTTGCGGGAGGTACTACTGGAAACTAAAAACTAAAACTCAGAGCAAAGAATTTTATTGATTTCCCGGTATCCTTTTTCCTTATCGGCAAAATGCACGGTATGGAAACCCAGTTGACGAGCCGCATCGACATTTTCCTTCAGGTCGTCGATAAAGAGCGTGTCTTCGGGGTATGCCTGAAAACGGTCGATCAGGATCCGGTAAATCTCTTTTTCGGGTTTAATCAGTTTTTCGTGAGCCGAGATGATCTGGCCCTCGAAATACCGAAAGACCTCCCGTTCTTTCAGGTAGTCATAAAATTCCAGGGACATATTGGAAAGGCAGAATAAACGGTAACCTTTACCGGCCAACTCTTTAATCAGACATTGTGTTTGGGGAATATCCCGCAACGAATGTTTGATAAATTCGACAAAATCCCAACATTCGGCATAAGGACGTCCCGAAAAAACACTCATTTCCCGAACGATATTCACCTGATCGATCGTCCCCCGGTCGTAATCGGGCCAAAATTTCCGGAAAAACCCCCTTTCAAACAGACTCACCGGCATTGCACGATCACCGGTATATTCTTCCATCAAACGTTCGGGACTCCAATCGACCACAACTCCACCCAAATCAAAAACCACATTTTTCATATACTTGTCATTTTTCAATCATACCTATTTTCGATATCTAAAGTTACAAAACTTATACCAACTTATCCGCTCACTGAAAAATCTATCCGGCAAGTGGATTAAAAATCTACAATTACCCCGACAGAGGGTAAAACCGTTCCGCCCAATTCATTTTTTATGCTGCGCATCTGATAATAACCTTCCCGGTCAGGATCTTTGCGATAGCTTCCGTCAGGATTTTCGACAGGCACCAGCTCATCGGGGCCTAAAGCTTTATAGTTATAGATATTCTGAATGTCCGCATAAAATATCAACGACCACTTTCGAAAGAAAAAACTCTTATCCACCCTGACATCCAGTTGATGGAAAGCCGGTAATCGCTGTGTATTGAAGCGCGAATAATCATAATAAGGCTGATGTTTGGCCTCCCAGGCTTCTATCCGTGCCGAAGTCTCCCGATCATAAGGCGTATAAGGCCCACCCGCCACATATCTCCATTTAAACCCCAAATCCCAACTTTTACCTATCCTACGGGTTGCTGTCAGAGAGAATATATGGCGGTTATCCCAACTACTGGGTATATAACGACGGGTATTCTGCAAATTTTCATCCAACTGTTTAAATTCGGAATAATACCAGGTATAAGCCAACGAAGCAACGACACCATAAAATTCCTGGGTTCTGAGCATCAATTCCAGCCCATAAGCTCTCCCTTCTCCGACGGGTCGAACCGCTTCGTCACCCACCGCCACATAGTCGGTACCTTTATTGGCCAAAGCAACCGAATCGGTCAGGGATACGGGATAATGATCGTAAGTCTTGTAAAAACCTTCCAGTGTAATCCGGGTAGTCGTTCCCGGACGATACTCAACTCCCAGTACATAATGATCGGCTCCGATATATCCGGTCTTATTCCGTTTATTCACCAGAATTCCCCCGGCGTCTGCAAAACCCAGCGTCGTATAGGCAGGCAACTGATAATACCGGCCGATATTGCCATTTAGCGACCAGCGTTCGTCGAATGCGTAAGAAAATGAGAAACGGGGCGATATTTGCCGGTAAAGAGCAGCTGTTTTACCGGTATAATTACATCCGTCCGCCCGGAGTCCCAGGGATAAAGCCAGCCGTTCGGAGAAAAAAGACCGGGACACCTGGCCGAAGATCGCCCATTTCCACATATTCAAAGCCCGGGAATAATACTGATCGATAGCTTCTCCCGCAGCGAACAGCCGCCGGGCCGTAGTATTGTCATAGTGGGCATATTCGATACCTGCCCCGACCTGAAGTTTAAACCCATTCGCTGCATAACGATGATGCTCGAAACGGAATTTATTTTCCGATTCTCCAGAGCGATAGTCGATTGTTTTGGGATTATGACGGTCATTGCCGGTGTATTTCTCGACCTTATTGTACAATCCACTCCGGCTTAGGACGAAAAAGTGATACCAGTTATTGCCGTAATGCTTAAAGGTCGTTCCCAAAGTATAACTCCATTGCCGGCTTTCCGGCAACCAATCGAGCAAATATTTCTGATGATCGTCGGGATTCTTCAGGTCGGTATTCAGACGGTTGATATCGTATCCGCCAATACCGAGCAAAGTCCATTCATTCCGGGCATTCAAACGGGTGACCGTCTTGAATTGCATATCATTATACACTGGAAGAAAAGGCAAACCGATGATACCGAACAACATCTTCAGATAACTTCGCCGGGCCGAAACAATAAAAGTAGTCTTTGGAGCCAACGGACCGTCCAAAGACAGGCCGTAATCGGTAGCACCGAAAGTAACCCGCGTCTTCACCCGGTCGGGATTTCCCTCGATCTGTCGAAATTCGAGCATAGAACTCATCATATTACCATAAGAAGCCGGGAAGGCACCGGAAAAGAAATTTACCTCTTTGACAAAATCGATATTCACAATACTGACTACCCCACCGGAAGCCCCCTGAGTAGCGAAATGATTTAAGATGGGCAATTCAACTCCGTCCAGATAAAACCGGTTTTCAGCAGGCCCACCACCCCGGACTACAAAATCATTCCGGAATGCAGGCGAAGACAATACCCCCGGCATGGATTGTACTACTTTGGAAATATCCCGGTTGCCTCCGGGATTTTTTTCAATCTCCGCAATTCCTATCCGCTGAATGGAAACCGGAGTTTCTACTGTTTTACGGTAAGGACTGGCTTTGACTACGACCTGTTCCAAAGTAGTCGATGCAGGTTCCAAACCGATATTTTCCGTTCTCTCTCCGGCAGTACCCAACAGAAACCCTACTGTCACCAAAGTCTGATAACCGATACTACTCACCTCCAAGCGGACAAGTCCCGGAGGAACATTTTCCAACCGGAATCTTCCCTCCTCATCCGTCGCTCCCCCCAGAGTCGTCCCATAAACTACGACATTTGCAAATGGGATCGCCTCATTGCTCGCCAAATCGAAGACTCGTCCTTTAACGACACCTTTATTTTGTGCCTGGACAGCTGGTCCGATACCCAGACAAAATAAAAATAATACGATCCAATATCTCATCTCTAAAATATCTTACTATTTATAAACTCTTCTCCCGACGGGTCGGCAAATGTACACAAACGAATCGTCATCTGACAAAAAATCCCCCATCGATTACCGGTCAATGAGGAATTTTTCAAGAAAATATGAGTATTGAACATTAAGAATATATCCTTTATACGAGCAACTTAGCAAAAAGATTCAAAAAAAATTCTACTTTTCTTTGGAGGTTATATGAAAATATCTACCTTTGCACCCGAGTTCTTTGCCCAGGTGGCGGAATTGGTAGACGCGCTGGACTCAAAATCCAGTGTCCTCAACAGACGTGCGGGTTCGATTCCCGCCCTGGGTACAAATTGAAAATCAAGGAGTTAGATGAAAATCTAACTCTTTTTTTGTAACCCATGGGACCGGGGCATGGGGTTTCTTGAGGACTGGTACTATCTTAGAAAAAGTTTACTGATCACCTATCTTACAATTTATTCCTGGAAGATTTCAGCCCTCACGCGGCTGAGGGTTTCGGGAGTCATCAACAGATAAGAAGCGATATGGCTGATAGGGGCTCTTTTGGCTGCTTCGGGAAAATCTTTTAGAAAACGTTTATAGCGTTCCTTGGCAGTTTCGAATCGCCAGGAGTCGGCTTTGTTCTGGGATACCATAAGGCCCCATTCTAAAATTTTCTTGTATAATTGAGCAATAGAGGAATAAGAAACAAACAATTCTTGCAGACCGGTATAGGGGATGTCGTACACCACGGTCGGTTCGATGGCTTCGATCATCAAGCGTGTGGGTTCTTGTCTGAACAGGCTGATGATGCAAAATACCAAATCATCTTCACACGAAAAATGTTCGGTGATATCATGCCCGTTTTTGTAGTAATACTGACGTAACATTCCCGATTCGACATAATGGAAATGGCGGGCTATCCGGCCTTCTTCGAGGAGAAGTTCTCCTTTATCGACCCGGCGACACTCCATTATAGAAGCAAGTGCTTCCTGTTCCTCCGGATGCAGAGGATAATAACGTTTGGACAGAGTTCGTGTTATAGCTAAAGCAGTTTTCATATTTACCGGGAAAAAAGTATACAAAGAAAAGAAAAAGGGTTGAAAAAAAGAGAATCGGAGCTTATAAAGTTCATCATAAAACGTAGGTATAATTTTTTCTTTCTATTCCGATTCCGGTTTTTATACCGTCAGACCGGTTCGCCTGGACCGGTCCGTTAAGGCTTTCCTTCACTGACCGGCGGAACTCGCTTCGCTCAGACACCGCCGGTCAGTGAAAGAAAAAGCTAGATGACCGACAGAAGCGACCGCGTCCCCGAACACGAATACCGAAGACGAACAAGGACCGGAATAATTCTACGTTTTAACAGTTACAGAGGTTAGAGAAGTGAAGCTTTCACCGTTGTAACTAAAAAATAGGAGAGGACATCTACCGGCTCAGTATCGGAATGGGAGAGGATCAGCAAGAAGAGCGAAGTGCAAAAGAAGGTGTCTGAAAACAAACTATTCAAAAAAGAGTAATTTCTGGTCAAAGGAGGAATTTTGGTTAAAATTTACCTTTATTTGAATAATAATCACCTTTGATTTCAAACGTTAGCACGTATTTTTGATCCGTCGAAATAAATTAATCAATCAGATATCTATGAAAAAAATCTTATTTTCTGCAATTGCTCTGGCTGTTAGTTTGGCAGGGTATGCACAATGGAAACCTGCGGGCGATAAAATAAAAACCACGTGGGCAGAGCAAATCGATCCGAATAATGTACTTCCGGAATATCCCCGACCGATCATGGAACGGAAGGAATGGAAAAACCTGAACGGCTTGTGGGAATATGCCATCCGTCCGACGGGTACTCAGCAACCGGCAGACATGGACGGTCAGATATTGGTACCATTTGCCGTAGAATCGAGCCTCTCGGGTGTGATGAAGACTTTAGGCAAAGAAAACGAATTGTGGTATAGCCGGGAATTCACCGTTCCCTCCTCCTGGAAAGGCAAAAACATACTGCTGCACTTCGGGGCTGTCGACTGGCAAGCCGATGTTTGGGTAAACGGCGTTAAAATGGGACAACACCGGGGAGGATACACCCCCTTCTCTTTCGATATTACTCCGGTTTTAGCTAAAGGGAAAAACCAGATCACGGTAAAAGTATGGGATCCGAGCGACGAAGGTTATCAACCGAGAGGAAAACAGGTGAAACACCCGGACGGTATCTGGTACACTCCGGTCAGCGGAATCTGGCAAACGGTATGGATGGAACCTGTATCCGCCAACCACATCACCCGGCTGAAAACGACACCGGATATCGATAAAAAGATCCTGACCGTAGAAGCTCATACGGCAACCGGCAATCCTTCCGCCGTTGTTTCGGTAGTAGTATCGGAGGGAGGAAAGGTCGTAGCTACGGGAAAAGCCATGCAGGGCCAGCCCGTTCAGCTGGCGATCGAGAATGCCAGATTATGGAGTCCTGAAAATCCTTTCCTTTATGATATGAAAGTGACTCTGACCGACAATGGAAAAGTGATCGACGAAGTAAACAGCTACGCTGCCATGCGGAAATATTCTATCCGCCAAGGCGCAGACGGTATTACCCGTTTACAGCTGAACAATCGGAATGTTTTCCACTTCGGTCCGCTGGATCAGGGATGGTGGCCCGACGGATTATATACCGCTCCGACCGACGAAGCCCTGGTATACGACATCAAGAAAGTAAAAGATTTCGGATATAATATGATCCGTAAGCATGTAAAGGTAGAACCGGCACGCTGGTACACCCATTGCGACAAATTAGGCGTAATCGTATGGCAGGATATGCCGAATGGCGACAGAGGACCGGAATGGCAAAGCAGACAATATTTCAAAGGAGTAGAAATGGTCCATTCCGCCGAATCGGAAGCCAATTACCGCCGGGAATGGAAAGAAATCATCGACCTGCTGTATTCCAATCCTTGTGTAGGGGTATGGGTGCCCTTCAACGAATGCTGGGGACAATTCAAAACTCCCGATATCGCAGCCTGGACAAAAGCTTATGATCCGAGTCGTCTGGTCAATCCTGCCAGCGGTGGAAATCACTACACCTGCGGAGATATTCTCGACCTGCACAATTATCCGGGGCCCGATTTATATCTCTACGATCCGATGCGGGCAACCGTATTAGGAGAATACGGCGGCATCGGATTGGTGATGAAAGACCACCTCTGGATGCCCGACAGAAACTGGGGATATGTGAAATTCAACAATCCGGAAGAAGTGACGACGGAGTATATCAAATATGCCGAACATTTACTTCAGTTGATCCCCCGGGGATTCTCTGCCGGCGTATATACCCAGATTACTGACGTCGAAGGAGAAGTCAATGGACTGATGACCTATGACAGAAAAGAAATCAAGGTAAACGAGAAAAAAATCCGGGAAATAAACCAAAAGATATGTAATTCCTTAAAATAAGAATACATACAAGATTTTAGACAGAACAGCGCGAAAGCGGTTTGTTTCTGTCGGACATCGGGAGATTTGTCAAAAAATATTTTGACAAATCTTCTTTTTTTATCTGTAAAACAAATTCCCCTCACTGCCAGTTTGATTTTTAGCATACAGACATTCTGATTTTATCGGGATGAACTCTGACCGTGAGCTAATGATGTACCTCTTTTATTTCATGAACAAGCTCCCTGGGCTGTACGGGTAATCATTTTCATTCTGATTCAGACCGCGCCCGTTTCCGAAAACCCTCACCCAATTTATTCAGATACCCTTTCAGTTCAGCCCGGTCTGTAAGTAAAGCACTTTTTTCAGCGATCACAGCTGCACGTAAAAGTTCTTCTGTTTGTCCTTTCCCCCTTAAAAAAGACAAAGAAGAAATCACCTGCCAAAGTTCCGTTTCCGGAATATATGAATATCCCTGTTCATAAGCATTCAGGATCTTAGGAATATTTCCCTCCAAACGAGCGGAAGCTATTTGTAATTTAGCATTCAAAGTCTGTCGCAGTGAAACCGGCAAATCAATCTTTTTCATTTGTCTGTCAATAACATGCAACACAGAACGCATTTCATCGGTTTCATCTGAAGCAATAAGCCCGGCAACAACCGGATACAAATACCTGGAATACACATCATAAAAATGAGCATTTACTACTTCCACACCGACAGTTCCTGTAATCTCTTTCTGATGATCCAATAAAAACTGAAAACGTTCACCAGTAATCGGAGTAATCCGGAAATCAGCATACAAAGGCCAATAATGACTGTTTTGCTTCTCTGCAATATTCAGCTTTTTCCACAATTCGTCAGCAACTTCCAATGCCGGAGGAATTTGGTTTGCACCCAACAGGGCAAGGGTATAATTGAATAACAATGAAACACTCCTATCTCCTCTCTCGTAGGCTTCCTGCAAAAATATACGGGCTGTTCGCTGATCCAATCCCTCTTTCACCCGCTGCATGAATTCTTCTGCATCACAACCACCCACTATCCGATGTTGTTCTGTTCCATCCGCGCGGAGAATCAAAAAAGTAGGATAAGCATTGATCTTCAATCGCTTCTGTAATTCCGGATAGTTTCCCATATCGTATTTGACACAGACAAAGTGAGTGTTCAGCAATTGCCCCACCTCAGAACGGGTAAAAACCTCCGTCTCTATTTTCTTACAGGGAGCACACCAGGAAGTATAAGCATCCAGAAACAGTAGTTTATGCTCCGTCTCTGCCACCTTCAAAGCTTCTTCATAGCTGAGTTCCAGAAACTTCACTTCTATCGTCTGGGCATAGAGAACAGCGGCCAGCCCCACCAAAAATAAAAACGACACTATCTTTTTCATTCTTTACAGCCTTTACACAATAACTCTCCAAAATATCGTAGAATT
>NZ_LARE01000063.1:0-18264 GCF_000980245.1 Odoribacter sp. N15.MGS-14 | reverse complement strand
GTTTCTCGGTAGCGGTGACGCCCGATATCTCGATATCGCCGAAATTTCACTGTTCAACAACGCACTGGCCGGAATCAGCCTTACAGGCGACCGTTTTTTTTATGTCAATCCGCTGGAGGCCGACGGCGAGCATCGTTTCAACCACGGTCTGGGCGGTCGTGCTCCATGGTTCGGTTGTGCTTGTTGTCCGCCCAATATATCGCGTATGATCCTGCAAGTCCCGGGTTACATGTATGCTTACAGTAAAAATCGTCTCTATCTGACACTCTACGGCAATAGCCGGACAACCGTATCTATGGACGGTATCCGTGTCGGTATAGACCAGACCTCGGATTATCCGTTCGACGGGAAAGTCCGTATGACGCTTACGCCTGAAAAACGCACGACATTCGGCCTTTGCCTGCGTATCCCGACTTGGAGCACAGGCCGGGAATTTATGCCCGGCGGGCTGTACCCATACCGCAATACAGAGAAATATTCCGTAACGATCCGGGTAAACGGCAAGACTGTGGATTACGACATGGACAATGGCTTTGCTGTCGTCAAACGCATGTGGAAAAACGGGGATATCGTGGAATTGGAACTTCCTATGCCGGTTCGCCGGACCTCCTGTGATCCTCGTGTAAAGGAAAATGTGGGAACAACGGCCGTCACCCGCGGACCGCTGGTCTATTGCGCAGAAGGAACCGATAACGGTGTCGTGCAGCAGCTGAACCTGATTTCGGATGAGACACGCACACAACTTATCACGGAAGGTCCTCTCGAAAACATAACGCAGATCAAGATTCGGGGTGTTCGCACCGATGCGGGCGACCGGACTCCGACTGAAATCACGCTGATCCCCTATTATACATGGAATAACCGTGGTGACAACCAGACTATGCGTGTATGGATACCCGACCTGGGGGAAAAATCTGAATACTGAAAAGTGATAGTTGACCAGCGCGTTGCAAATAGACATAGATTTTGCAGGAATCCACTTAAGAGGAGGAATTATGGCATATTCTATCGTTTCGGCAAGAACCAAGGGCAGGAACGGTCCTTGGTTCCGACGGAAAGGGGTACACAACGGGCTGGAACATGTGGTACTCAGGAGGAGACTTAGGGCAATGTGTCAAAAGAGGGTACCACGTATAAAATGTGTTCCTGAAAAGGATGTTCGATCTTACGGGAGGAGTAGATATTGTTCAGATAGATAATGAATCAATCTGAAATCTAAAAGGCTTTCTTGCTGAAAAATCAGTTCGAAAGCCTTATTTCTTTTTGATAAAAAAAAGAACTGTCTAAATATTCAGACAGTCCCTTTATCTTTTATTTCTTAGAAAGAAACGATTATTTTTTTCTTTTTTCCATGTGGTCCTTGTAACGGTTCATGAATTTATCTACACGACCGGCAGTATCCACCAATTTCACTTTACCGGTATAGAACGGGTGTGAAGTGTTGGAGATTTCCATTTTTACCAACGGATATTCTACACCATCGATCTCGATGGTTTCTTTTGTTGCTGCAGTTGATTTAGTAATGGTAGTCGTGCCATTAGACATATCTTTAAATACTACCAGTCTGTAATTTTCAGGATGTATGCCCTTTTTCATTGTATGTAAAATTTTATAATTATTCTTTCCATTATCGGACGGCAAAGATAGCTCATCTATTATTAATTACAAAGAAAAATGAAGACTTTTTTTCGATGCTGGTTTTGAATGAGTTACTTTTAAATTTCCCTATTGAAGAATTTAATCTGTTCATGCAGGATAAATGCTTCGAGGGTTTCCGGTGTCTCACTGATTTTTCCCCGTTTCAGGGCATTGAGTAATTCTGCCCGGTCGTCGGCAAACAGGATGAGCAGGGGATGCTCTTCTTTCAGTTCCAAAAAGTTGATGAGCAGGATACCGGTTTCCAGATTGCAATAACCGAATGGCTTGATATGCATAAAATCGTACATGAAGTTGGCCACAATTTTAATGTTCTCGCTTACACCGGCTTCGGTTAGTTGTACATCGGTAGTCCGGCACAGATTGTCGAGCAGGAGGGGGATTTTACGGAAATCAGCCAAAGGGTATACTTCGTCATAATCCTCGCCGAGGCGGAAATCTCCTAACGAAGTATCGTAACGTCCCACAGAAGTAGTCGTTTCGCCACCGGTATGCTTCATGATACGGGCAGAAACCGCTCTGACAAACGAAAGGTCTAAAGGCTGGCGAAGGGCTGCTTGTTTTTCACAATATTGCCAGGCTTGCCAAAGATCGTAGACTTGACGGGTTGTCTCTGTCGATTGAGGTTTACCGGTACTGACGATGTTCTCGAATATTGTCGGTGGAAGGTTGTGTCCGCCCAACCGGAAAGTTTCGTATAAAAACAAATTCCGGACATAATTTTGATGTATCTGAGTCCGGGTGTCGGGTCGGGTGAGGTATGCTTGCCTTAATGTCAAATAGTCCTGTAACATATTTTTTTCTTAAACATACGTTGGAATCGGCTGAAAGTTTACTTTTATGACGGTTTGGAGCTTAAACTTTGGGGATTATCCGAACTTGGGCTAATTTTGTCGATCTAAAATGAATGGATATGGAGAAACTGCTTAGCGGGGATTTCCCTTTTTATCGGTTCCGGAATTTATCCGCTTATCCGGAATTGATGCATTTTGTCTCTTCGGGAGTTAAAAATATCGGATTTTCCGATCGGGAAAATCCTGAGATCATACAGCATAATCGCAGGAGCCTGGCGGAAGCTGCAGGATTTGAGGTAGAGCGGCTGATTACCGCCCGGCAGGTACATTCGGCGACAGTGCGGATCGTTACGGCTGAGGAAGCCGGGAGAGGGGCTTTGGATAGGGAAAGCCGTATTCCGGCAACCGATGCCTTGGTGACGAATCAGCCGGGGATATGTCTGATGGTGTTGTCTGCCGATTGTGTCCCGGTACTCCTGTTCGAACCGGAGAAAAGGGTGATTGCTGCAGTACATGCCGGATGGAGAGGAACAGCGGCAGACATAGTCGGGGTAACCGTGCGGGTAATGCAGGAGCATTTCGGATGTGATCCCCAACGGGTAGTGGCGGCTATTGGCCCCTCGATCGGGAAATGTTGTTTCGAAGTCGGAGAGGAAGTGGCCCGGGTGTTTCAACAGTTATTTCCCGGTAATCAGGCGATCGTTGGTCTGGGAAAGCAACCGGGAAAATACCAGGTGGATTTGTGGGAAGCTAACCGTAAAGAATTGCTGGCATGTGGGGTGAAAAATGAAAATATAGAAGTGGCCGGTATGTGCTCGGTCTGTCATCCGGACCTTTTCTTCTCCTATCGGAGAGAAGGGGAGAAAGCGGGGAGGTTCGGGGCAGGGATCGGGATGAAAAGCTAGAGGTTAAAAAGCTGAAAGCAATAAGCTAGAGGCCAGAGGCTAAAAGCTAAAGGCTAAAGGCTAGAGGCTAAAAGCTAAAGGCTGGAGGGTGAAAGCGATTAAGGAGGACGAACGTTTTCGTAGATTGCTGGGACAAAAATAATCGGATGGAGCATAACTTTGGGCTGAATATTATATTTTTGTATCGGTTTTCGAAGCTAATCCGCTCATTGCTTTTAGCTTATTGCTTTTAGCCTTTAGCTTATAGCCTTTTACCTTTTACTTTAACTATGTTACCAGGTATTTTTATTGTACTTTTCTTTTTTGCGCTCGGCGAGTTGGTGGGATGGCTGGTGAACGGTTTTATTCCCGGGAGTGTGATCGGGATGATGTTGTTGTTTACCGCTTTATGCCTGAAGTGGGTCAAGCCTGAACGTATCAAGCCTGTTGCCCGGTTTCTTTGTGATAACATGGCTTTGTTTTTTGTTCCTGCCGGGGTCGGGATTGTGAATGCCTTAGATATATTATCTCAGTATTGGCAGGCGGTATTGGTGGCTTGTGCCGTCAGTACGGTGGTGGTGATCGTCGTCGTGGCTTCGATACAACAATGGTTTGAGAAACATCGGAAAGGGGCGGAAGACCGTTGATTTAGAAATGTAAATGCTGTTTGGCTTATGACTGTTTTATTAAATTCCGAAATATTCATATTAACCTTGGTGATCGGGGTGTATCTCGCTGCTGTATGGTTGTTCAGAAAAACAAGACTGAGTATCCTGAATCCGTTGTTGGTATCTATACCCGTATTGGCGCTGATCACTCATTTCCTGGGGATTTCCTACGAGTCGTTTGAAAAAGGAAGCCGGATAATTAGTTTTATGCTTGGACCGACAGTTGTCGTATTAGGGTATTTACTCTACGAACAGATCGCCCAATTGAAAGAAAATGCTGTTTCTATCATTACTTCGGTATTTGTCGGTTGTATAACCGGGGTATTGAGCGTGATTTTTATTGCCCGGTATTTCGGTGCCGATCATGCTTTGATCGCTTCGTTAGAGCCGAAGTCTGTGACTACTCCGATCGCGATGAGTATTGCTGAACGGTCGGGAGGGATACCGGCCATTGCGGCCGTGGTGGTGATTGTCGTCGGTATTTTCGGTGGCTTGGTCGGTCCTTTTATTCTGGAGCGTTTAGGAATCAAAAGCCGGATT
Source organism: Odoribacter sp. N15.MGS-14 (assembly GCF_000980245.1). Classification (NCBI taxonomy): domain Bacteria; kingdom Pseudomonadati; phylum Bacteroidota; class Bacteroidia; order Bacteroidales; family Odoribacteraceae; genus Odoribacter; species Odoribacter sp. N15.MGS-14. Next base: position 13,722 of record NZ_LARE01000063.1, on the reverse strand, counting down.
GCGCGTGGGTTGGCTTTAGGCTCTGCAGCCCATGGTCTGGGGACTGCCAAGGCCATGGAACTGGGAGCGGTAGAAGGAGCGATCAGCGGATTAGCCATCGGTGTGATGGGCATTATGACCGCCATTTTAGTGCCCGTGATCGAGTTGTTTATCGCCTGAACTATTTCAGATTCTCCAGTATTTCTTGTAAGGATTTGCCAGTTCCCTTTCAGGTCCGACAATTGACATTTTTCTCCCCGTACATTTTCAAGGATCGCTTCCGGTAGAGGGGCGCCAGGGGTGATGTGTTTTTTATTGTTCATTTCCCGAAGGTATTTTTCCCCTTTATCCGGTAAGATCTCTGCCATTTTCTTTACACGTGCCAGTTCCTTTTCGAAACGGTCGCTATAGGTGTAACTCATCACGTAGCGGGCGATGATGTTGTCGGTTGTCGACCGGATCAGCGCTAGCACGGTGAAGTGGGTTTTGAGCTTTTCTATTTTTTCTTTGGGAGTCCGGGCAGGACATACATATATGAAAAGAGTTAATGAGTTATAGAGTTGAATTAACTTGATATCCTTATAACTTATTAACTCTACAACTCTTTAAACTCAGTAACTCTTTAAACTCAGTAACTCTTTAAACTCAGTAACTCTTTAAACTCATCAACTCTCTTTCAGCTCTGCAATAATCTCGCGGAAGAGAGCGGTCATGCGGGGTTGGGCTGTATTGCCGATGTCCTGAACTTCGGTGTGGTTGGTTTTGATCAGTTCCGGTGAAGCCGTGCTATTGGTGATTACCGACATACCGAAACATTCCATACCCATATGGCGGGCTACAATGATTTCGGGTACGGTGGACATGCCTACAGCATCTCCTCCGATAACCCGGATCCAGTTGTATTCTGCGGGTGTCTCGAAAGAGGGACCTTGCAGGCCGGCATATACACCGTGCTGTAACGGAATACCTAATTTTTTTCCGCATTCTTCTGCCAGCCGGATGATTCTGGGACTATAGGCATCGGTCATGCCGGGGAAGCGGGGCCCGAGCTCGTCGATGTTTTTCCCTCGCAGCGGATGTTCCGGGAAGAGATTGATATGGTCGGTGATGATCATCAGGTCACCTACCAGAAATTGAGTGTTGACACCACCGGCAGCATTGGAAACGAAAAGCTGTTTCACACCCAATTCATGTAATACCCGGATAGGAAAAGTGACTTCTTGCATCGGATAACCTTCATAAAAATGAAAACGTCCCTGCATCGCGATTACGTTTTTCCCGCCGAATTTCCCGATTAATAGATTTCCTTTGTGTCCTTGGACGGTGGATACCGGGAAATGAGGAATGCCGGCATAGGGAATCGTATGTTTTATTTCTATCGATTTGCCTAGTTCTCCTAATCCTGTACCCAGGATGATACCGATCTGATATTTTTCCCCTTCCAGAAAACGGGAAATATAAGCTGCACTATCTTTGATTTTTCCTAACATATTCTGATATTTCGTTTAATAGTAAATCGTCTTTGTCGATAAATACGGGTTCCACCGGGATATAATAAATCACCCGTTGCAGTTCTTCGGGTAACGGACAAGCTTTCAATCGGACCGCATCTTTTTCGGTAGTGAAAATATATTTCCTCGGATTTTCGATGGATTCAAAAGTCCGGGTAATGTGCTGAAAATCTTTTTTGGTGAAATGATGATGATCCGGATACCGGATTCCGGTGATATCCGAGGTGAAAGTTTTCAAATGATCGATATAAGGACCGGGTTGTGCTATGCCTGTCAGGCACAGGATACTGCTGCTTCGGTCCGGTATGATAGATTCGTATTGCGGGAAAAGAGGCTTGATCTTACCGTATTCCAGGGTGGTGAAGAAAAGCTGTTGATAAGGCTTTATCTTCAGGTGTTTGGATAAAATCCGCTTTTCTATCGGTTGGATATTTTTAGGACATTTAGTAACGATAATATAATCGGCTCGTTTCAGTGCTTGTGTGCTTTCCCTTAACCGGCCTGCCGGAAGCAGACAATCTTCGTGTACCGGACGATTGTAATCGATCAGAACGATATTTTTATCGGCTTGTACGTATCGGTGTTGGAAAGCATCGTCCAGCAGGATCACTTCGGGAGGTTCCGGTAAGGCGAGTAGTTTTTGGATTCCTCTCACCCGTTTTCCGTCACAAGCTACCAGAATATCCGGATATTTACTTTTGATCTGCATCGGTTCGTCTCCGATTTCAGCGGCGGTAGAATGTTCGTTGGCCAGGATAAAGCCTCTGGTCTTGCGTTTATATCCCCGGCTAAGACAGGCTACCCGGAATTTCTTTTTTAGCTCCGAGATGATCAGTTCTGTATGAGGCGTTTTTCCGGTACCTCCTACAGTGATATTACCGACACAAATAACCGGAATCCTGAAAGTTTGTGATTTCAGGATTCCGATATGAAAAAGAAAATTACGTACTCCGGTGACAACACCATAAATAACACTGAGCGGCAGCAATATTATTTTGACAAATGCCATGGCCGTGGTTTTTGTTGATAAATAGCTCGTGAACTTGCTAGTTGAATGCAATATCATAGGGAATACGTGCCAGTAATCCCTGGTTTTCTACCTTATTTTTCATCTGTTCCCAAGTCGTATAGAAAGTGCCTAGTTCTTCTTTCAACAGGCGTGCTTTTACTTCTGTCGTAAACTCGGCGAATAATTCCTCTATCGGACTTTTTACTACCGGATATTCCGTCAGGTTGTATTTTTCGATACCGGCTTTCTGAGCCGCAATCCGAATCGCATCTTCTAATCCTCCCAACACATCTACTAAACCGATTTTCAGGGCATCTTCTCCGGTCCATACCCGTCCCTGAGCGATGGCATGAAGTTCGTCATGGGTTAAACCGCGGCCGGACATAACACGGCTCAGAAAGGTTTCATACCCCTGATTAACATAGTTTTGCAGTACATTCCTTTCGTAGGGAGTTAAAGCCCGGTTACTGACCGGTAAAGGGAGGGGATAGCTTCCGCCGAAATCACTGTGATCGTTGGTTTTGACTACATCGGTATGGATTCCCATCTTATCTTCGATCAGTTTTTCGCCACTGAAAAACATACCGAAGATTCCGATCGAACCGGTCAAAGTCGTCGGTTCGGCGACGATGGTGTCGGCTGCACACGAAATGTAGTATCCTCCTGAAGCTGCTACATTACCCATAGAAACGATCACCGGTTTGGTTTGTGTGGCTAGTTCGACTTCCCGCCAGATAATGTCGGAAGTCAGGGCACTGCCTCCCGGTGAGTTTACGCGCAGAACGATGGCTTTCACAGTATTGTCTTCCCGGATTTTGCGGATTGTTTTTGCGAGCTCCGGCCCTATGGTATTATTTTTTTGCTCCAGTCCGATTTCTCCGGAAGCATATACAACGGCAATTTTGTCTTTATTAAATTCGATCGGTACTTCCGGAACCGAGGCATTCTGATAATCGGTCAGAGCAATCTGGTTCAATGGATCCGAACTTCCTACCCCACATTTCTCCTTCAATAAGGCCAGCATCTGATCTTCGTAGAGAACACCGTCGAAGAAACCGAAATCCTGAAATTGGCGGGTAGTGTAGAAATCGAAGCGATTCGCCAGGGCATTGATCGAATCGACGGGGATGTTCCGGCTTTCTGCAATTCCTTTCACAATCGTCCCCCAGGAAGAATCAAGGTATTTCTGTACCTGTTCCCGGTTGGCGGGACTCATTTCGTCGGAGATAAAAGGCTCTACGGCTGATTTAAATTTACCGACTTTCACTACTTCGGGTTGTATGCCCAGTTTGGCCAGAGTCTCTTTGTAAAAAGAGATGCTACTGCTCATTCCGGTTAACAACAAAGGTGTTTCGGGGTTTACAAAGATTTTGTCGGCAACGGTAGCCAGATAATAACTTTTTTGGGAATATCCCAGATTCGAATAACTGTAAATAAACTTTCCGCTTTCCTTGAATTTTTGTAAAGCGTTCCGGATTTCCTGAGTAAAGGCCAGGGCTCCGAAATTTCCCTGAATTTCGGTCAGGTCCAGATAAATTCCCTGGATACGCGAATCCTTGGCTGCTTTTTGTATGCTGGCTAATATTTTATTTAATCCCAGATTTTTCTTTGGAGTGAATGAGAGAAAATCGATATTGTCGAGCGGATTGTCGGAAGTCCGGTCCAGAATTTCTCCTTCCAGTTTAATAGTTAAGATACTATTATTTTTTACAGTAACTGTTTTTTCTGAAAAAGAAGCGATGGCTCCGATAAACCCGATAAAAATAAAAAACAGAATAACATGGACAATCATTATACCCACAATAGTCGCCAGGGTATATTTCAAAAAGCTCTTCATCTCCGAATATTTTGAATATTTATTACAATACCTACAAATGTAACCATATAATTGATTTAAGACAATATAAAATTGAAGTTATTTTTGTTTTACGCCTTTTTTGATAACTTTGAATGATTGAATCGGATTTTAAATTGATGGGCGGTTTAGAAGTGACGATTGGCGATTAGAAGTTGATACAGAGCTTGTTGATATGGATAGTTCGTTTTTCGGCAGTCGTTTGCCGTTCTTTTAAATAAGCGATATGAGTAAATTTGCAATTACCGGAGGAAGAAGACTGAAAGGGGAATTATGTCCTCAGGGAGCTAAAAATGAGGCATTACAAGTGATCTGTGCCTGTTTACTGACCAAAGAAGAGGTAACCTTATCCAATGTCCCTGAGATTCTGGATGTTTTGAAGCTGATCGAATTGTTGCAGGGGATGGGCGTACAGGTCGGACACCCTGCACATGGAGAATTTGTCTTCAAGGCTTCGGATATCAATTTTGATTATTTCGAAACGGAAGATTTTTATAATAAAGCGGTCAGTCTGAGGGGGTCTATCATGATTCTCGGGCCACTATTGGCAGTCTACGGGTGTGGATTGATCCCTAAGCCCGGTGGAGATAAAATCGGCCGGAGGCGGTTGGATACTCATTTCCTGGGTTTTGAGAAATTAGGGGCTACTTTCGATTATAATAGTTCGGAAGGTTGCTTCCGGGCTTCGGCTGAGAAATTACGGGGATGTTATATGTTGCTCGACGAAGCTTCGGTGACAGGTACGGCTAATATTATTATGGCTGCGGTATTGGCAGAGGGAATTACTACGATCTATAATGCGGCTTGTGAGCCGTATATCCAGCAATTATGTCTGATGCTGAATGCGATGGGCGCCCGGATTTCGGGGATTGCTTCGAATCTTCTGACTATAGAGGGAGTAAAGGAGCTGAAAGGTTGTCATCATCGTTGTCTGCCCGATATGATCGAAGTGGGAAGTTATATCGGATTGGCTGCGATGACCCGTTCGGAGATTACCATCCGGAATGTGAATATACGCCAATTGGGAATCATTCCCGATTCTTTCCGCCGTCTCGGTATCCGGATCGAGGAACGCGGAGACGATCTGTATATTCCGCGTCAGGAGCATTATATGATTGAGGATTTTATCGATGGCTCGATTCTGACGGTTGCGGATGCGCCCTGGCCCGGTTTGACACCCGACTTACTGAGTGTGTTCCTGGTGGTCGCTACCCAGGCTAAAGGAAGTGTGTTGATTCATCAGAAAATGTTCGAGAGTCGCTTGTTCTTTGTAGATAAGCTGATCGATATGGGAGCTAAGATTATCCTTTGCGATCCTCACCGGGCGACAGTCATCGGGCAGAATCACGAATCACAGTTAAGGGCTACCAAAATGACCTCTCCCGATATACGGGCCGGTATTGCTCTGTTGATCGCCGCTCTATCGGCTCAGGGAGTCAGTACAATTCATAATATCGACCAGATCGACCGGGGGTATGAGCATATCGATGAAAAATTGAATGCGATCGGTGCAGAGATCCGAAGGATCGGATGATACTTGGTTTAAAGGTAGAATTATTCTGTCGTTACTTATTCGTCTTCGGTGATCGGAATTGTCGACCCGGTCGCTTCTGTCGGTCGTCTGGCTTTTTCTATCACTGACCGGCGGAACTCCTCACTACGTTCGTCAGACACCACCGGTCGGGCGTTCAGAAAAAGTAAGACGACACTCGACAGAGCTCCAATGGTCACCAATCCCGATCACCTCCGACTAACGTTATCACTGAATTGCAAATTAGTCTTGATTTAAGAAAGCTTATTCTCACTGGAAATAATCCGGACGGTCCGGCTTCCTGCTACTGCAAATTTCTGGCTGTATTTTCTTTGCCGGTTAGCTCTGCCGTGAGATGCAGGGTTTTATGCCGGAAGACCATTGGAGCGGGAACGAGGATCCGGTTAGGTTTTCCGAACGCCCGACCGGTGGTGTCTGAGCGAAGCGAGTTCCGCCGGTCAGTGAAGGAAAGCCTTACCGGACCGGTCCAGGCGAACCGGTCTGACGGTATAAAACCCGAAATCGGAATAGATAGAAAAAAATAAACCTACTTTTAAAGTAGTTAAATAGGTTTCAACGGTTACAAAAGTTTTAAAAGTCAAGTCTAACCGTTGAAACCATGGTAACTTATGTAATCGCTGTAACTAAAAAAGTTTTATTCATCCAGTTTATTTTCTTGCTTGCTGAAGCTTCGAAGCAAGATTAGTCCGGAAGTTTTCGGGCCTGTAGCTTATCCGGACATTCCTGTAGTAAGGTGGCGATTGTTTTCTGAAATACCGGATGGACAAAATCCGGTAAGATTTCTGCCAGAGGAGTCAGTACAAAATTGCGTTCCTGCATACGGGGATGAGGAAGTATTAAATCCGGCGTATTCAGAATGACAGAATCATAAAATAACAGGTCGATATCGATCGGACGGGAAGAATAGCGAGGTCCGCCGGCAAGTCTGATCCGTCCTAAGCGTTTTTCTGTTTCGAGACAACGTTGTAAAAAATCGAAGGCCGATAACCGGGTTTGAAAAACAACGACCTGGTTGAGAAAGTTTTCATCACATTCGAAGCCCCAGGGGGCTGTTTCGTAAAACGACGAAGCCATTACCCATTGCTCTGTCGATGACAATATTCGAATGGCTTCTGTTATAAGCTGGCGTTTATTGCCGGAATTGCTTCCCAGTATGGTGACTACCTGCATCTTTTACCCGTTCTTTTTGTAATATTGCCGGTTATTGTTGCCTTTATTATTGTTGTTATTGTTATTCTTCTGGTAGTTTTTGTTCATCGGCTTATTGGAACTGGGCTTGCTCTTTTTCTGTAGCAGATCTTTCGGATTGGAAAGAGTCATACCCTCCGGTAAGATAACGGTACAGCCGCATAAGGTGTTGATGTCGTTATAGATTTGTTCGTCTTCGACGCTATCTTTATTCCAGGTGAGGAATGATTTCTTCATGTGGTTGGCGGTCAGAACGATCAGTGCTCTTTTTTGTTCCGGATCTTCCAGCTCTTTGATTTTGTCGATGAGTTTTTCAACTAATTTGCCGTAGTGCTTGTATTTGATGTGATTCGAACTGTAAGGCAATCTTTCCGGTTTCTCCTGTAGTTTGGAGAGAGAAGGGAGAGGATAGGGAGTATCTATATCCAATTTAAATTCAGACATGATGGCCAGATGATCCCAAAGTTTATGCCGGAAATCGGGAACGTCCCGTAAGTGAGGATAAAGATTTCCCATCACGTCGATTACTGTCTTTGCGGCTCTGGTTCTTTCTTCCCGGTCTTCAATGGTCAATAGGTAATCTACCATTTTTTGTATGTTACGTCCATATTCAGGAAGTAATAATTTTTTCTTTTGGGTATTATATTCCATAAAAATACTATGTGTTTCTTAATCGCAGTACGTTGTTTTTACCAGATATAAAGAAAATATTTATTTATTTGCAGACTTTAACCGGATTTCTCCGGGTTGAAGGCAATCCGAAAATCGCTATTCTGTAAAATAGTGATTTCAAGGTATCTCTTTCAGATTATGAGGCAAATATACGCTTTTTAGTGTTCTGACGGAAGTTTTTAGTCTGCTTGAATGTATAATTTTGCAAATTTTAACAAAAGAGTCCGGCTTCCCCCTTCACGGAAGACTACTTTTGCCTTTTTTTGTACGCCTAAACCTTCCAGGTTGATCACTTTTCCGGCTCCGAAGGTAGGATGGAAAATGATCATACCGGGAACGACCTGATTGGAGTCGATCGGTTTGAGTTTCGATCGGTCGATGGCCGGAATATCTATTGTTGCGGGTTTATTCAAAGCGATCGCCGGCTTATGTAAACCGGACATAGCTGTCGTTGTTTTTAATTTGAAACCTGAGGGTTCTTCCCGCATCGCGATATATCCTTCGAGGAATTCCTGATCGATCTCACCGATAAAACGGGAAGGCCGCGAGGATACCACTTGGCCGTTTTTGTAACGGGAAGTGGCGAACGACATGAAAGCCCGTTTTTCTGCCCGGGTGAGAGCGACATAGAAAAGCCGCCGTTCTTCTTCCAGGGCGGCAGGAGTGGTCACACATTGCTGGGCCGGGAAAAGTTCTTCTTCCAGACCGGTGATAAATACATTGCTGAATTCCAGTCCTTTCGATGCATGGATGGTCATGAGGGTCACTTTGTTTTGATCCCCTTCTTTATCTCCGTCCTGATCTGTCAACAACGCTACTCCTTCGAGGAAGGCCGGTAATTTATCGTCTTTCCCCTCTTTATAGGCGGTTTCACTGAAATCTTTGATACCGTTCAGGAGCTCCTGGATATTTTCTTTCCGGGATACGCCCTCCGGTGTTTCGTCATTGGAAAGGTCGTCGATGATACCGGAAGAACGGGAGATGATAACAGCTGCGTCATACGCATTTTCATTCGCTATCTGTTCCCGGAAACGTTCGATCAGACTACCGAATTTCTGTAATTTGGAAAGGGTACCGCTGTTGAAAGCGCCGGCCACCTTATCGAGGTTACAGAGTACGGTCCACAGGCTGACATGATATTTTCCGGCGATTTCCCGGATTTTATCTACGGTCGAATCTCCGATTCCCCGTCGGGGATAGTTGATGATCCGTTTGAAAGCTTCTTCATCGTTCTGATTCACGGTCAGCCGGAAATAAGCCAGCAAATCCTTAATTTCTTTCCGTTGGTAGAAAGATTGGCCGCCGTAAATTTTATAAGGAATATTCCGTTTACGGAGGGCTTCTTCTAAGATACGCGACTGGGCATTCGTACGGTAGAGAATAGCAAAATCGCTGTATTCCTGCTGCTCGTAATTGGCTAGCCGGAAGATTTCATTCGTGACCTGGAAACCTTCTTCCTTATCGGATAAGGCCCGCAATACCTTGATCTTTTCACCTTCTTCATTTTGAGAAAAGGTCTTTTTGGGAATTTGTTCTTTGTTCTTACTGATCACACAATTCGCTGCATCTACGATCGTGGTCGTCGACCGGTAATTTTGCTCCAGTTTGTATAGCTTGTATTCCGGATAATCGTTTTTAAAATTAAGGATGTTCTCGATCCGGGCTCCCCGGAAAGAATAAATACTTTGTGCATCATCCCCGACTACACAGATGTTATGATGCCGGTCCGAAAGTTTTTTTACGATCAGGTATTGGGCGTAATTGGTATCCTGATATTCGTCGACCAGGATATAATTGAATTTCTGTTGATATTTGGCCAGAATGTCCGGGAAATCACGGAACAGGATATTGGTTTGCAACAAAAGATCGTCGAAATCCATGGTATCCGATTGTTTGCAACGCTGCTGGTATTGTTTGTAGATTTCTCCCAATAACGGGCGTTTGCCGGCTGTATCTTCGGATAAAATGCGGGAAGATTGGGCATAACTCTGAGCGACGATCAGGTTGTTTTTTGCCATCGAAATCCGTCCGAGGATCGTGCTCGGTTTGTAAATCTTATCGTCCAGTTTCATGTCTTTGACGATGGCCTTGATCATATTTTTAGAATCCTGGGTATCGTAGATGGTATAGCTCGATGTATAGCCTAATTTCTCGGCTTCGAATCGCAGGATTTTTGAAAAAATCGAGTGGAAAGTTCCCATCCACAGGTTGGCAGCGATTTCCTGGCCCACTAACTCTGCGATTCGTTTTTGCATTTCACGGGCAGCTTTATTGGTAAAGGTCAGGGCCAGAATTTTATAGGCCGGCACTCCCTGACTGAGCAATTGGGCTATCCGGTAGGTCAATACACGTGTTTTGCCTGAACCGGCACCTGCAATGACCAATGAAGGACCTTCTGTGTTGATGACCGCCTCCTGCTGACTGCTGTTTAATTCATTGATAAAATCCACCCTGAATAAATTTTTGATCGACGATAATGATTGATTATTTCCCGTAGCAAAATTAAAAATTAATCTCCAGCCTCACAAAATACCGGGGATTTTTAGTAATATTGCAAGGATAATCGTAAAAGTGTGTGGACATGTAAGTGTTGTAAAACTCTTCTGTATGTTATGGTTGAGAAATAAATGTTGATCGTATGCGGTATGTATTGTTGCTGTTTTTCGTATTCCTGGCCGGACTTGGATTTTCCCAGCGGATTCAGATAGAAGGGGTGGAAGTGAACTATTCTTCTGATTATCCGGACGGACCGCTGTATGTTATCCGTCGGACTCAGGCTGAAGCTGCTCCGGAAGGTCAGGTGAGTTTTGTGCCGGGAGGAGATCGTTGGGAATTCGGCTGGACTTACGAGGGTTCCCCTCAGGCCGTTGCTCCGTATGAGGATTCTACCCGCTTGGCCGTCCCTTTGCTGGGGAACGGACTCTATACTTTTACTGCCCGAAAGGACGGGGTGAATACGGTTCAGGAACGGTTTTATGTGTTTTATGATTTTATGGATTTTAAAATTACTTTGACCGATGTACTGGATTGTGAATATATTACGATTCATATCGATTATCTTTATATTCCCGATTTTGCCGGTTTCCCCGGTGGAGAGAATGTGGATTACTGGGTCGATTGGGATGGCAAAGAACGGCAATTGTCTTCTATGAATGACTATCGGTATGAAGATCTAAGTCAGTCTGTCGCCGGATGTGCCGAAGATGTGTCTTGCCGCATTAGGATCAAGGATCGTTTCGGATTCGTATGGGAAAGTAACGAAGTGACTTACGAATCGATGATCCCGGAGGCTGTCCCTGAACTGACTCTGGGAAATACGGTGGATGTGATCGGGGAAGTCGGCGATGAAATGGGACAGGCACCTTTAGAAGTAGAATTCGATGCTTCCGGTTCTAAAAATGCTTCTTCTTATGAATGGTATTTGTATAAAGATACGACCGATTTGGTCGGAATGGTCTTATCGCCCGAGGATAGCCTGATTGGAAATCAGATCCGGACACAGGAAGATTTTGTTTATACTTACGAGCATTCCGGGCGGTATAAGGTAATGCTCGTAGCCATTCATGGAAAAGGAAATTTTTGCCGGGATACTTCGGATATACAATATGTAAATGTCGTCGAATCTTTGCTGGATGTTCCGAATGTATTTACACCCAATGGAGACGGTAAGAATGATATTTTTAAAGTGAAAGCCTTGTCTCTGGAATCTTTCCAAGGGGTGATTCTGAACCGTTGGGGACGTAAGATCTACGAATGGAACGACCCTTCGGAAGGCTGGGACGGACGTATCGGAGGAAAATATGCGAGCCCGGGAACCTATTTTTATGTGATTACTGCCAAAGGAAGAGAGAAGGTGAATCCTCCGAAATATGTTAAAAAAGGAGCTTTGTTGTTAGTCCGTTAAGGGAAATATTTTCTTTCAACTAAATTTTTAGTTGAAAAGTTTGTTTTATCGTTGAAATCTTTCTTTATTTGTGATGGAATATCAAAACTATCGAAATGAAGGTATATTTCATCCTTGGAATCCTGTTTTGTAGTATAGGAAGTTATGCTCAGGACATCGGTCGGCAAATTTTAGAAAGAGAGTTGGACCGGAATCATTACGATGAGGTTTTAAGAGGTGTCGATTCTTTATACCGGATAGAAGGTAAATCTTCCGATTTGCTTTTTTATGAAGGCAAAGCCAATGAAGGGATGTTGCGTTATAAGGCGGCTTACCGCTGTTATTCGGAGTGGTTGGAGCGGGATTCTTCCGATCGGGATGCCCGGCTTGCTTTGGCGCGGGTAGCAGCCTTGGCGGGGCGGACGATGAAAGCGGTCGATATCTATGAACAATTGGCCGGAGAAGATTCTCTGGATTTTTTTGTCAATTATCAGCTGGCCCGTTTGTATCAGCAGATAGGTAAAACTGTTCGGGCGATCGGAATCTATGATCGTTTATATCAGACAGACACGACAAATGTCACTTTATTGAAACGGATCGGAGATTGTTACAACCGGATAGGCTGGAGTATGAATGCCGTAGATCATTATTTACGTGCTTTCTGTTTGGACCCGGAAGATGGAGAGACTGTCGTGAAGGCTGTCAATCTGATGATGGCGAATACAGTTCTGTTCCCTGATTTTATCGGACAGTCCGGGCCGCTTGTCGATACCGCTTTGATTTACTCTCCCCGGCTGAATGCTTTGAAACAACTCCGCGGCATCTTGTATTATTTATCCCGGCGTTATTTCGATTGTGAAACTACGTTTGAGGAACTGATTGCACAGGGTGATTCTACACGGGTGAATTTTAAATATCTGGGGTTGGCTCTTTTCCATATGAATCGTTTTAAGGAAGCTGTCGTTCCTTTGGCTATAGCCGATTCTTTATTTCAGGATGATTGGGGCAACCGTTTGGATCCCGAGTTGTCGATGCGGTATGGGGAGACGCTGGGCAAATGCAGGGAAACCGAAAAAGCGATGAAGGTGCTCGGTGAGATTGAACGACAGATGATGCCCGATACTTTGATGTTGTACCGCCTGGCATTCCTGAGAGGAAATGCTTGTGAAGAGGTGGATAAACGGGAACAAGCGGTGTGTCATTATTGGAGAGCCTATAAGTTAAAGGAAGACAACAAAAATATAATCTATACGCTGATGAGCTTTCACTGTGGTTTATGGACGGTCGAAGGCAGGCGTCGGCAAGCTTCGGAAGAAGAGGTGAGCAAATCTTTGTTTTTCCATGTCTTATTTCTACAAAAGATGAAAGCCCTTTCGTCCGGTGAACGGCATTACTTCAACGGTCTTTCCGGGGATATCCTCCGAAAAGAATTGGATGAACTGTTTTTCCGGCAGGAGGCCACCCTGGTCGTGGTCGATCCGGACGGTAAAAAATATACTTATTCTGCCGATGAAATGCGCGAATTGATTAAACCTTGAATACGGTAAAAGTTAAAATTCGAAGTAGCCGGGATTTTTATAACTTTATTTGCGGTATTGCAGATAAAGTTATTTTTATATTTGTGCATCGAGTAAATACTGCAGTTGGATGGATACTAATTTTAATACTTGTTTCAGGACATATTATCAGACTATGTGCCATTTTGCATATGGCTATCTGAAAGATTCTTTGAAGGCAGAGGATGTGGTACAACTTGTTTTTGTCAAAATCATCGATAATAGCGAGTTATTGGGAGCGAGTGAAGAATTGGTCAAGAACTACCTGTACAAAGCGGTCCGTAATGCTTGCCTGAATGAAATAAAACTCGGAGAAATCCATCAAACTATTCTTAGCCGGATACAACAGGATAAATTGAATGAAGATAACCTGATTTTTCATATCATCCGTTCGGAAATTTATCAGGAGATCATGAAAGCGGTCAAAGAGTTACCCCCTAGATGCCAGCATGTCTTTGAACTCGCTTTTATCGACCAGAAAACTAATGAAGAGATTGCTGAAGAACTGCACTTGAGT
>NZ_LARE01000062.1:0-18350 GCF_000980245.1 Odoribacter sp. N15.MGS-14 | reverse complement strand
GCTCTGTACATCATCCGGATTCAACTCATTGATGTCGAAATCTGCGGGCATCGGAACATTATCCACCACAATCAAAGGCGACAAAGACCCACTCAACGAAGGAACACCGCGCACCTCCAAACGGGCAGGACTTCCCGGAGCCCCGTCTCCGCTAAGGACACTCAAACCGGCTACTTGTCCCTGCATCATGTGGGCAATGTTGGTCGCCGTACTTTCTTCAATGATTTTGGAATCGAAACGAGCGACAGAACCCGTCAGATCTTTTTTCGTCGTACTACCATACCCGATAACGATCACTTCATCCAAATCACTCTGTTCTTCTTCCATAACGACATTGAACACAGTTCTATCACCGACAGGCAGATCCACGGTTTTCATTCCCACGAAAGAAAACTGAAGTACAGCTTTACTATCAACACCGTCGATGGCAAATTTACCGTCGATGTCGGTAGCTGCACCGATTGTCGTACCTTTCATCAGTACTGTCACGCCAGGAAGCGGATCTCCTTTTTTATCCTTGACCGTACCTGTAACTTTTTTCAAATCGGATTGTTGCGCAGTAATAACAACATTCTTTCCATTCGATTTCAATACGGAACTACCTCGGGTAGTAAAATTATTCGCCCATACACCCGAAGCCGAAGTTACCAAGCCCAAAAACACGCAGCTTAGTATCCCCAAATGCTTGCATATTGTCTTCATATAGCACATAGAATAATAAAAGTTTGATTAAAGTTTACATAATTAACTTATACAGCCTGTTTATTTTTATAGTCTCCAAAAATATTAATAATATATCAAAGCACAAATATTTTGCAAATATTTACAGGGCAATCGCATCAAAATCTATACGCCTCAATTATTTTTCTGAGAAAGGGAGGATTTGAGGCCGCTGCATATAGTCTTTTCTTCAAGCTTCGTTTGTCGTTTACGGATTTGAGCATTTGAAAATAGCCCGTCCGTCCTCTCCAACAGGGCGGGAATAGCCTTGATTTCGTTTTCCTTATCACCTATACGGTCTTGAGCCGACACGAACCCGTTTTTACATACTCGGGCGTTCAGCAGGTAAAGTCCTTTGAGGCACTTTTGACAACAAAAGGATATGCAGTATCTTTAAAGATTTTAACGTATTTCCCGGACTTTACCACTGAAAAAGTTCGGGAAACGTAATTTACTCATCGCATTCAGATATACACAGAATCATTCCAAATAATAGAATACAGAAAAAAATCTGTATAAAATATATCATATTTGATTTTAAATTTTATAAATTTGACATGCTAGATCGAATTAGTTTAATTTTAAACAAAACCATATACTTATGAAGAAGCTTATTTCAGTGGAAGAGGCGGTAGCAAAGGTAAAAGATGGGATGACGGTTATGATTGGCGGGTTTCTTTCTAACGGGACACCTAACGCAATCGTTAACGCTTTGGCTCAATCGGAAGTGAAAAATCTGATTCTCATCGTGAACGACACCGCCTATCCGGATAAAGGATGCGGACAGTTGATCGCTAACAAGCAGGTGAAGAAAGTGATCGTGTCGCATATCGGTACGAATCCATGTACGAGTGAACAAATGAACAGTGGTGAACTGGAGATCGAATTCAGTCCGCAGGGTACTTTAGCCGAACGGATCCGTTCCGGTGGTGCCGGTTTGGGGGGAGTATTGACTCCGACAGGTATCGGAACCCTGGTAGCAGAAGGTAAACAAGTACTGAATATCGACGGTAAAGATTATTTGCTGGAAAAACCGTTGCGGGCGGATGTGGCTTTGATCGGTGCTAGTGTAGGGGATGAGTCCGGAAATTTAGTCTATAAAGGTACGACTCAGAATTTCAATCCACTGATGGCGACGGCTGCCGATTTGGTTATTGCGGAAGTGCAGGAGTTGGTAGAAACCGGAGAGCTGTATCCCGAGCTGATAAAGACCCCCGGAATATTCGTGGACTTTTTGGTGAAGGGGTAGGGGAGAGAAGGTAAAAAAGGAGAACGGAGAAAGGGAGAAGGGGGAAAGTAAAAAAAACGAAGGGATGGGTGTAGATCTGTTCCGGTTAATTTAAAGATATGGAAAAATCAATGATAAGACTTCGGATGAGCGCTAAAGATGCTCATTATGGCGGAAATTTGGTGGATGGAGCTCATATGGTGCATTTATTCGGCGATGTTGCGACCGAACTACTGATTATGCATGACGGAGATGAAGGTCTTTTTGTGGCCTATGACAATGTGGAGTTTTTGGCTCCGGTATATGCCGGCGACTATATCGAAGCTGTCGGTGAAATCGTGAAAGTAGGAAATACTTCCCGCAAAATGGTTTTCGAAGCCCGTAAGGTGGTCGCTGCCCGTCCGGATATTTCAGCTTCGGCTGCGGATGTCCTGGCTGAACCGATTGTGGTTTGCCGGGCCAGTGGAACCTGTGTGGTGAAAAAAGAGGATCAGCGGAAAGGATAGTGTAAGTTAATAGTCTTGATAATTATGGAAAAATTGATTATAACAGCTGCGATCTGCGGGGCAGAGGTAACGAAAGAACAAAATCCCGCCGTTCCTTATACTGTAGAAGAAATCGTCAGAGAAGCAAAATCTGCTGTAGATGCAGGTGCTGCTATCGTTCATCTTCACGTACGTGAAGACGACGGTACGCCGACTCAGAGCAAAGCACGTTTCAAAACGTGTATAGACGCTATATATGAAGTATGCCCGGATGTGATTCTGATCCCTTCGACCGGAGGGGCTGTAGGAATGACAGCGGAAGAACGTCTGCAGCCGACCGAACTTTTCCCGGAAATGGCTACCCTGGATTGTGGCACCTGTAATTTCGGAGATGAGGTATTTGAAAATACCATGCCTATGATGAGGGATTTCGGTAAAAGAATGCTGGAAAACCAGATCAAACCGGAATACGAATGTTTCGAGATGGGACATCTCGAAACCGTATTGAATATGGCAAAGAAAGGTCAGGTACCGGGAGCTCCCATGCAGTTTAATTTTGTACTCGGTGTCCCCGGGTGTACGCCTGCAACAGTTCCTAATCTTTGCTGGCTTGTAAATGCTATTCCGGCAGGTTCTACCTGGACTGCAACCGGTATCGGACGCCATGCCTTTACTTTGGCTGCTCCTGCTATCGCTATGGGAGGAAATGTCAGAGTGGGGTTCGAAGATAATCTGTATCTCGAAAAAGGGGTGTTGGCAAAATCCAATGGCGAGTTGGTAGCTAAGGTCGTTCGTATCGCTAAGGAATTGGGACGCGAAATCGCTACCTCGGCCGAAGCACGGAAGATATTGAATTTGAAAGCTAAAGGCTGAAAAGTATAGGCTATAAGTCAAAAGGTATAAAGTGAAAAAATTAAAGTAAATATTAAAAAATAAAACGTTATGAAAAAAGGAAATAAATACGGAACGCATAGAGTAATTTCACCGAAAGGAGTATTGCCACAACCAGCTGACAAACTGGATAACAATATGGACGAAATCTATGATAACGAGATTTTGATCGATGTGCAAACTCTGAATATCGATTCGGCTAGTTTTACTCAGATTGAAGAACAAGCCGGAGGGGATAAAGCTAAAATTGCCGAGATCATGCTGGGAATTGTAGAGAAACAAGGAAAACACCGTAATCCGGTGACCGGTTCCGGTGGTATGTTACTGGGAACGGTGGAAAAAATCGGAGATGCTTTAGTTGGAAAGACCGATCTGAAAGTGGGAGATAAAATCGCAACTTTGGTGTCTTTGTCGCTGACTCCGCTTCGTATCGATAAAATTAAAGAAATCCGGGCAGATGTCGACCAGGTGGATATCGATGGTAAAGCTATTTTGTTTGAAAGTGGTATTTATGCGAAGATTCCGGCAGATCTGCCTGAGAAGTTGGCTTTGTCGGCTCTCGATGTAGCCGGTGCTCCGGCTCAGACTGCTAAATTGGTGAAACCGGGAGATACGGTATTGATTATCGGTGCCGGTGGTAAATCGGGTATGTTGTGTTGCTATGAAGCAAAGAAACGTGCTGGTGTTACCGGTAAAGTAATCGGTTTGTGCCATAGCCAGAGAAGTACCGAACGGCTTCAGAAATTAGGCTTCTGTGATTATGTATTCTCGGCCGATGCAACTCAGCCGGTTCCGGTTATGGAGAAAATTGCCGAACTGACGAATGGTGAAATGTGTGATATTACGATCAATAATGTGAATATTACGGATACTGAGATGACCAGCATCTTGTGTACTAAAAATGACGGATTGGTCTATTTCTTCTCTATGGCGACCAGTTTTAC
Organism: Odoribacter sp. N15.MGS-14; assembly: GCF_000980245.1. NCBI lineage: Bacteria > Pseudomonadati > Bacteroidota > Bacteroidia > Bacteroidales > Odoribacteraceae > Odoribacter > Odoribacter sp. N15.MGS-14. Next base: position 14,082 of record NZ_LARE01000062.1, on the reverse strand, counting down.
GAAGGCTGCTTTGGGAGCGGAAGGTGTCGGCAGCGATGTGACTATGATCGTTGGAAATGGGTATACCAAAGGACATGCTGAGATTACACTGCAGGAACTTCGTGAAAGCGAGGCATTACGGAAGATATTTACAGAGTTGTATGCCTGAATGGTCGGGATTTTATAATCCCGACGAATTAAAAATATGTTTTTATGGCTAGCAGAAGAAAAGAGTTTTTCCCTGAAGTAACCGATGAACAATGGAACGATTGGCATTGGCAGGTGAAGAACAGGATTGAAACTTTGGATCAGCTGAAGAAATACATCCGGCTGACACCAGATGAGGAAGAGGGTATCCGTGAGTCGCTGAAGACATTACGGATGGCGATCACACCTTATTATCTGAGTCTGATCGATCCCGATAATCCTTATTGTCCGATCCGTAAACAATCGGTGCCGACCATTGAAGAATTGCATCGGTCACCGGCTGATCTGGAAGATCCCTTGCATGAAGACGGTGATTCACCCGTACCGGGACTGACCCACCGTTATCCTGACCGGGTGTTGTTCCTGATCACCGATATGTGTTCGATGTATTGCCGGCATTGTACCCGGCGCCGCTTTGCCGGACATCACGATTGTGCCACTCCATTGGAAAGAATCGATAAATGTATCGAATATATCGCTAATACTCCCCAGGTGAGAGATGTCCTCCTATCGGGAGGGGATGCCTTATTGGTCAGTGACGAACGATTGGAATATATCATCAAACGGCTGCGTGAAATCCCTCATGTCGAGATTATCCGTATCGGGTCGAGAACACCGGTGGTGTTACCCCAGCGCATTACGCCGGAATTGGTAAATATGCTTCGGAAATATCATCCGATTTGGCTGAATACTCATTTCAACCATCCGAACGAAATTACCGAAGAGTCGGCGGCTGCTTGTGCCCGGCTGGCCGATGCGGGTATACCTCTGGGAAATCAGTCTGTCCTGCTCCGCGGGATCAACGATTGTACACATGTCATGAAAAAATTGGTGCACGAGTTGGTCAAGATCCGGGTACGTCCCTATTACATCTATATCTGTGATCTTTCTGTGGGTATCGGTCATTTCCGTACCCCTGTATCGAAGGGAATCGAGATTATCGAGAACCTGCGGGGACATACTTCCGGTTATGCCGTGCCTACTTTCGTCGTGGATGCTCCCGGTGGAGGCGGAAAAATTCCGGTGATGCCGACCTATCTGATTTCTCAGGGCCCCAATCGGGTGGTGTTGCGTAATTTTGAAGGCGTAGTGACTACGTATACCGAACCGACGGATTACAGAGACGAATGCCACTGTGAAGAGTGTGAGAAGCGCCGTAAAACAGAAGGAGTGGCTGAGTTGCTGAGCGGAGAACGTTTGTCTCTCGAACCGGCGAATCTGGATCGTAAGACACGTAATCTATTGGCGAAAGGATAAATTATTTGTGATTTTGGATTTACCGTTTCATTCGATTGAAAGGATAAATCCGGAATCATAAATGAAAATGCTGAACAGATGGGTTTTGTTGATGACATATCCGATTACAGGAGTCTGGCAATTGTCGGATTGGAGAAAAATACAGGGAAAACAGAATGCCTGAATTACATCCTTCGCAGGATAAAAGATTCGGCAGATCGGTTCGCTCTGACTTCGATCGGAATTGACGGAGAAAACCGGGATCAGGTATGTCAAACCCCGAAACCCGAGATTATCGTGCCGGAAGGAATGATATTCGTTACTTCGGAGAAACATTACCGGGAGAGGAGGTTGGTGGCTGAAATCATGGAAATCGATGATCATCGGACTGCTTTGGGACGGTTGGTTATCGCCAGGGCTAAAACTTCGGGAAAAGTATTGCTTTCAGGGCCTGCGGATACTGCCGGGTTGAAAAGTCTGATCCGGCATATGAAAGATTTCGGGATACAAACGACCTTGGTCGACGGGGCTTTGTCCCGTTTAAGCCTGGCGTCTCCCACCGTTACGGAGGCGATGGTCTTAGCGACGGGGGCTGCTGTTTCCGGGAATATTCGGGAATTGGTGAGACGTACCCGTTATGTTTGTGATTTGATCGATCTGGAAGAGGTGGACGAAGTTTTACAAGAGAGGTTGGATGCTATTCAACAAGGTGTATGGGCGGTCGGGCCGGAGGGAGAATGTATCGATCTGAAATTGCCTTCTGTGTTTATGCTGGAGAAAAGTGGAACCGATCTGCTGCAATATGGGCATCGGATCTTTATTGCCGGTGCTGTGAGTGATAAAGTATTTCAGTTTTTACGCGTACAGAAACAGACCGTAGAATTGATCGTCCGTGATTTTACCCGTGTTTTTGCCGCACCTGAGTCTTTTTATGCCTTTTTACGTAAGGGCGGAAGAGTACAGGTGCTTCATCGTAGCCGGCTTTTGGCCGTTACGATCAATCCTCAGTCTCCGGGAGGATTACTTTTGGATTCGTTGCGTTTGCAGCAAGCATTGGAAGAAAGCTTGCAAATTCCGGTGTATGATGTGAAAAAAATAGAAAAAGTCGGTAAAAACCGTTGAGGATATGATTTTAAGGGAAGCGATAAGACAAGTCAGGGGATTCCGTTATATGATCGAACAATTGGATATCTGTTCGGCTGTAGGCCGGAGGGTATTGTATGATCTGCCCTGGCTCGATTCGAAATCTCGGTTGGAGGCCGAATTTGAACGTATTCAAAAGATCATGGTACTTTTTGAACAACCTGAAAATGAATCCCGGCTGGAACGTTTGACTGGTAAGCTGATGCAGGTGAGAGATATCCGGGGGACGATCGGGCGGATGGCGATGGAGCAAGTGTTGGATGATCTTGAATTGTTCGAATTGAAAACTTTTGCTTTGTGCTCGGAAGAAATCAGGGAACTTGTCGAAGAATGGCGGATTGTTTTACTCCCGGAACTGGAGCCGGTTGTACGTTTGTTGGATCCGGAAGGGAATCGGATTCCTCATTTTTATATTTATGATACTTATTCGGCTGAGCTGGCCAGGCTGAGAGCTGAAATAAAACAAAAGAGCCTTCAAGGGGCAGAAGAACGGGAATTAGAAGCGTTGTATGTACAAAGTGTGGTTTTGGAAGACAAGGTACGCGAAGAGTTGTCTGTGCAGTTGAGACCTTATCACGACGATTTGAAACAGGCTTTGGAAGCGGTCGGATTGCTGGATGTCGTATTGGCAAAAGCCAGACAAGCAATAAGAGGACAATTGACTTTGCCGCAAATTCCGGAAGAGGGGGAAATGGTGTTCGAAGGTCTTTTCCATCCTCAGATCCGGGAGATTTTAGAACAGGAAGGAAGAGCGTTTCAGGCTGTAGATTTGAAATTGGAAAAGGGAACGACGGTGATTACCGGAGCCAATATGGCCGGAAAGACAGTGTTGTTGAAAAGTGTGCAATTGGCGCAATACCTGATGCAGTTCGGTTTTTATGTACCTGCCCGGCGGGCGGGTATGCCGCTCGTGGAACAAGTCTTGACCAGTATCGGGGATGATCAGGATGAATTGAACGGTCTCTCTTCTTATGCGGCTGAGATGTTGCGGGTGGATGAAATGATCCGGCAAGTCAGGCAGCGAAGTAAAATTTTGGTGCTGATAGACGAATTGGCCCGGACGACCAATCCCGTCGAGGGACGGGCAATTGTGAATGGGGTAGTGGATTTTTTGACTACTCACCGGGTGATGGCTATGGTTACTACCCATTATAGCGGAATAACGGCCGAATGCCGTAAATTGAGAGTGCGGGGATTTGTAGAGAATCGGGTTGAAGGGAATATGACCCTGAAAAATATCAATGAGTTTATTGATTATTCACTCGAAGAAGACAGCGGAGAAGAAGTTCCCCAGGAGGCGATGCGTATTGCCTGGATGCTGGGGATCGACCGTGGAGTGTTGGAACGGGTGGAAAATTATTTGCAGGAAGAACATCCTGATTGGAAAAAGACAGTACAGTAGAAAGAAAATATATATGAAAAGTAAATTAGGAATAGATTTTGATAAAGTCGGACATGCCCGTGAAATGGCCCGTAAGATTGCTGACCAGGTGCAGGATTTTGTGGATGGCTATACGACAGTGGCTGTCGAAAGGACATTGTGTCGTTTGCTGGGTATCGACGGAGTGGATGTTCATGCTGTCCCTCTGCCGAATATTTTGGTAGACGAGCTGAAAGAAAAGAACGTGTTGGGAGAAGGAATTTTATTCTTTCTGGGTAATGTAATGGTGGAAACCGGAATGACTCCGCAGGAAATAGCCGAACAAGTGGCTGCCGGGAAAGTAGATGTCACCCGGGTACCGGTATGTACTCCCGGCCAGCGGGAAAAAGCGTTACAACCCTATATCGAGGCCAGTATCCGTCGGATTTCCGACAACCGGAAACGGCGTGAGAATTATATCGCAACGATCGGAGAGGGAGCAAAGCCTTATCTTTATGTCATTGTCGCTACCGGTAATATTTACGAAGACGTGGTACAGGCACAGGCGGCTGCCCGGCAAGGGGCGGATGTCATTGCTGTGATCCGTACAACGGGGCAAAGTTTGTTGGACTATGTACCCTATGGGGCTACGACAGAAGGATTCGGCGGAACTTTTGCCACCCAGGAAAATTTTCGGATTATGCGGAAAGCTTTGGATGAGGTAGGAGAAGAAGTCGGTCGTTATATTCGGCTGTGTAATTATTGTTCCGGTTTATGTATGCCGGAGATTGCTGTGATGGGAGCTTTGGAAGGGCTGGATGTGATGTTGAACGATGCATTGTATGGAATTTTATTCCGGGATATCAATATGCAGCGGACGTTGGTCGACCAGTTTATGTCGCGGGTGATCAACGGCTTTGCCGGAGTGATAATCAACACAGGCGAAGATAACTACCTGACTACTGCCGACGCTGTCGAAGAAGCACATACTGTTTTGGCTTCCGATCTGATCAATGAACAATTGGCTTTATTGGCCGGGCTGCCGGAAGAACAAATGGGCCTGGGACATGCTTTTGAAATGGATCCCATGCTGGAAAACGGCTTTTTGTACGAATTGGCTCAGGCCCAGATGACCCGGGAAATTTTTCCGAAGGCTACTTTGAAATATATGCCTCCGACGAAATTTATGACCGGAAATATTTTCCGCGGACATATTCAGGATGCTCTTTTCAATATGATCGGAATCTGGACTTCACAAGGTATTCAACTGTTGGGAATGCCGACCGAAGCCATACATACTCCATTTATGTCGGATCGTTATCTGTCGATCGAGAATGCCCGTTATATTTTTAATAATATGAAAAATATCGGAGATGAAGTGGTCTTTAAAGAAAACGGGATTATACAAAACAGGGCGAAAGAAGTGTTGGATAAAGCTACCGTTCTCTTGGAAAAGATTGAACGGGAAGGACTTTTTACAGCCTTGGAAAAAGGAATTTTTGCCGATATCAAGCGTCCCAAAAACGGAGGAAAAGGATTGGACGGCGTTTGTCCCAAGGGAAAGAACTATAGCAATCCTTTTGTAGAGATCATGATGAACAGATAACAAAAATCGTAAATCAAATAAAGATTATGAGCGGAGGTTTATATTCAACAGAAGGGAGAGATTTCGATCAAACCCTCGATCTGAAAAAGATAAAACCCTACGGGGATACGATGAACGACGGAAAGACACAGCTGAGTTTCACTTTACCTGTACCTGCCGGAGATGAAGCGATAGAGGCTGCTAAACAGTTGATGAAAAAAATGGGATTTGAAAATCCTCAGGTGGTGTTTCATCAGGAACTGACGAAAGGATATACTTTTTTTAATTGTTATGGAAATTGTGTACACACGGTAGATTATAGCAATATCTATGTGCCGAAAGTGGAATCGACCAAGTGGGATATGGGAGAGACCGATCAGTTTGTCCGGGAACATATCGGTCGGAAAATTGTGGTGATCGGAGCTAGTACCGGAACAGATGCCCATACGGTGGGAATCGACGCTATTATGAATATGAAAGGTTTTGCCGGACATTATGGTTTGGAGCGGTATGAAATGTTCGAAGCCTTGAATATGGGTAGCCAGGTGACCAACGAGGAATTTATCGCTAAGGCTATCGAGTTGAAAGCCGATGCTTTATTGGTTTCGCAGACCGTGACTCAGAAAGATATTCATATTAAAAATCTGACGGAACTCGTGGAGATGTTGGAAGCCGAAGGATTACGGGACAAAGTGATCCTGGCTTGTGGTGGTCCCCGGATTTCACACGAGTTGGCGAAAGAATTGGGGTACGATGCCGGCTTCGGGATGAATACCTATGCCGACGATGTCGCCTCGTTTATTGCGCAGGAATTGGATCGAAGAATGAATCATTGAAAATATACAAGCTATGGAAAAAGAACAAATCAGGGAAGTGATTGCCAGGAGAGTGGCAATGGAACTCCACGATGGAGACGTGGTGAATCTGGGTATCGGTTTGCCGACTTTAGTACCGAATTATCTGCCTGAAGGTGTCGAGGTCATCTTACAAACGGAGAATGGATTGATCGGTATGGGGCCGACTCCTGCTCCGGGAGAAGAAGATCCGGACTTGATCAATGCCGGCGGTGGAGCGATAACGGCTCTGCCCGGAGCGGCCAGCTTCGATAGTGCTACTTCGTTCGGTATTATCCGGGGCGGACACGTAGATGTCAGTATCCTGGGGGCCTTGCAAGTAGATGAAAAAGGAGATTTAGCCAACTGGATGATACCGGGGAAAAAAACACCGGGAATGGGAGGAGCGATGGACCTGCTGATGGGAGCCGGTAAGGTGATCCTGGCCATGGAACATACGGCAAAAGGAAATCCGAAAATCCTGAAAAAATGTACTTTACCTTTGACAGCCAAGGGGCAGGTGAATATGATCGTTACAGAAATGGGAGTTATGGAGATCACACCCGGGGGAATTGTACTGAAAGAGATACATCCTGAGTTTACGGTAGAACAGGTGCAGGCAGCTACAGAAGCAACTCTGATCGTTGCCCCGGATTTAAAAAAGATGTGCTGAACGACGAAAGCGTATTGAAGGAAATTGTGATGGAGTAAACTATAAATTAAAAAAGGTATGGATTTTTCATTATCAAAAAAAGAGATATTGTTTCAGCAGATGATCAGAGCATTTGCTGAGAAAGAAGTAAAACCGCTGGCGGCAGAAGTGGACGAAGAAGAGAGATTCCCTGTCGAAACGGTAGAAAAAATGGCGAAACTGGGGATTATGGGTATCCCTTTCCCGGTGGAATATGGCGGAGCCGGTGGTGATAACGTATTGTATTCTATGGCTGTAGAGGAATTGTCCCGGGTATGTGCAACGACCGGGGTTATTGTTTCTGCCCATACCTCTTTGTGTGCTTCTCCGATCTATGAATTCGGAAATGAAGAACAACGGAAAAAATATTTACCCAAATTATGTTCGGGAGAATGGATCGGAGCTTTTGGTCTGACCGAACCGAATGCAGGTACCGATGCCTCTGCCCAGCAGACAATGGCTGTTGCTGAAGAGGATCATTATGTGCTCAACGGGTCCAAAATATTTATTACGAATGCAGCTTATGCACACGTTTACATTGTTATGGCGATGACCGATAAGTCGCAGGGTACACGAGGAATCTCTGCTTTTATCGTTGAACGGGATTTTCCGGGATTTTCCATCGGTAAAAAAGAGAAAAAGATGGGGATCCGGGGATCCGCAACCTGTGAGTTGATTTTTGAAAATTGTATTGTACCTAAAGGAAATATGCTGGGTAAACCGGGTGAAGGATTTAAAATTGCGATGAAGACGCTCGATGGCGGACGTATGGGAATTGCTTCACAGGCCTTGGGAATTGCTCAGGGAGCCATGGATGAGACAATAAAATATGTGAAAGAACGGAAACAGTTCGGACGCTCTATCGGACAATTTCAGAATACCCAATTTCAGTTGGCCGATTTAAATGCCAAGATCGAAGCTGCCCGTTTGTTGGTGCGGACGGCTGCCTGGAAGAAAGACAGGAAAATCCCTTACTCTGTCGATTCGGCACGGGCTAAGTTATTTGCTGCTGAAACAGCGATGGAAGTGACGACAAAAGCCGTACAGTTCCACGGGGGGTATGGATATACCCGTGAGTATCCGGTCGAACGGATGATGAGAGATGCCAAGATTACGGAGATTTATGAGGGAACCTCTGAAGTACAGCGGATGGTGATTGCTGCTGCTCTATTGAAATAATAATGTTTTCCGCATTGAACTTATAAAAAGAGAATACATGAAAATAGTAGTTTGTATAAAACAAGTACCTGATACGACAGAGATCAAACTCGATCCGGTAACAGGAACAATGATACGGGATGGTGTACCTAGCATTATGAATCCCGACGATAAAGGAGGATTGGAAATGGCTTTGGCCTTGAAAGATAAATATGGTGCGCAGGTAACCGTTATTACGATGGGACCGCCTCAGGCCGACGATATTTTGCGTGAAGCTTTTGCCATGGGAGCCGACCGGGCGATTCATTTGAGCGACCGTAAGTTTGCCGGTGCAGATACATTGGCTACGTCGAATGCTATTGCCGGTGCTTTACGGATGCTGGATTTCGACCTGGTCATTACCGGCCGGCAGGCGATCGATGGAGATACGGCGCAGGTAGGACCTCAGATTGCCGAGCATCTCGATTTGCCACAAGTGACGTATGTCGAGCATCTGGAATTCGATGGTGACAAGTTGTTTACAATCCGTAAATCTACCGAAGAAGGATATCAAACCGTACAGGTGGAATCTCCCTGTGTCGTTACTGTTCTGGCTACGGCAAACAAAGCGCGCTATATGTCTGTGCGGGGAATCGTAGAGGCATACGATCGGGAAGTGGAAATCTGGAATTTTAATAATATCAGTGTGGATGAAGCTAAATTGGGATTGAACGGTTCGCCGACGCGGGTATGGAAGTCTTTTACCAAAGGAGCTAAAGCAGCCGGAAAAGTTTTCGAAGTGGAACCGGCCGAAGCTGTAGATGTTATTATCGAAAAATTGAAAGAGAAATTTATTATTTAATACATGATTTTAGAGGAAAACCGGGAATAATCCGGTGAAATCTAAAGTTTAAAATCTGATGAAGATGGATAAATCTCAATATAAAGACGTTTATGTATTCGTAGAGCAACGGGAAGGAGTTATTCAGAAAGTTGCCATCGAATTATTGGGGAAAGCCCGGGAGTTGGCCGATAGCCTGAATGAAAAAGTGGTGGCGATGTTGTTGGGTTATGAAGTGGCGGGTCAGGCACAGGAATTGATCGCTTATGGGGCCGATGTCGTATTGTGTGCTGACGAACGGGAGCTGGTACAATATAATACCGAGCCTTACGCTCAGGCGATTACACAGATTGTACATGAGCGTAAACCCAGTATCGTACTGATTGGAGCGACGACGATCGGCCGGGATTTGGGCCCTCGTTTATCCGCCCGTTTAGAGACCGGGTTGACAGCCGATTGTACGGGCCTCGCTATCTCGGATGAACGGGATTTGCTGATGACCCGTCCTGCATTCGGAGGAAATCTGATGGCGACGATTATTTGTAAAGAACACCGGCCGCAAATGTCGACCGTACGTCCGGGAGTGATGCGCACGAAACCGAAAGATGAACAACGTGCCGGAACGGTAGAGAAGGTGAATATTCATTTCGATAAGTCGAAATTTAAAGTGCGGATTCTCGAGACGGTGAAAGAACAAAAGAACCGTATCGATATAACAGAAGCGAAGATTCTTGTATCCGGAGGCCGTGGTGTAGGTAATACGGAGGGATTTGAGATGCTCGGAAAATTAGCGGAAACGCTGAATGCCGAGGTTTCTTCTTCACGTGCCATGGTGGATGCCGGGGTTATGCCTCATGACCGTCAGGTTGGCCAAACCGGGAAAACCGTTCGTCCCGATCTGTATTTCGCTATGGGTATTTCCGGAGCTATTCAGCATTTGGCCGGAATGGAGGAATCGGAATTTATCGTTGCCGTGAACAAGGATAAATATGCTCCGATTTTTAACGTTGCCGACCTGGGAATTGTCGGGGATGTGAAACAGATCGTTCCGTTGCTGACCGAGAGGTTGGCAAACATCCGGAAAACTGACAAATAAAAGCCCGGACATGGAGTATCAAAAATTAATGCTGGAAAAACAAGATCGTGTTTGTCTGGTAAAGATCAATCATCCGGAGGCATTGAATGCCTTGAATACGGTGATCTTGCAGGAATTGGACCGGGCATTCGATGAAATTGCAGCCGATCCGGAAACCGATGTGGTTATTCTGACAGGCGAAGGACGTTCGTTTGTTGCGGGAGCCGATATTGCTGAAATGAGTGTGATGAAGGCCGAAGAAGGCCGGCGTTTCGGTGAGTTAGGGGCTGCTGTTTTCCGGAAAATCGAACTGATGGCTAAGCCGGTTATTGCTGCCGTGAATGGATTTGCTTTAGGAGGAGGATGTGAACTGGCGATGGCTTGTGATATCCGTATCGCCTCGGCTAAGGCGAAGTTCGGTCAGCCGGAAGTGGGACTTGGGATCACGCCGGGATTTTCCGGTACCCAGCGTTTACCGCGTTTAGTCGGATTAGGTAAAGCCAAAGAGTTGATTTATACGGCTGCGGTTATCCATGCCGAGGAAGCTTGCCGGATCGGACTGGTGAACAAAGTGGTGGAATCGGAAGAATTGATGAATGAGTGTATGGCTATGGCAAAGACTATTGCTGCTAAAGCGCCATTGGCGGTTCGTTATGCCAAAGAAGCTATCAACCGGGGAGTGGAAACGGATATGGATACCGGTATCGTCATCGAAAACGGTTTGTTCGGGTTGTGTTTCGCAACGACCGACCAGAAGGAAGGCATGGAAGCTTTTTTATGGAAACGTAAACCCGAATTTGAAGGGAATTAAAATCTTTGTAATTTAAATTTATCGATTATGAAAATATGCATTGTTGGAACAGGGACTATGGGACATGGTATTGCCCAGGTATTTGCCCAGGCCGGACATGAGGTATTGTTAAAAGGCCGTTCTGAAGCTTCTTTGGCAAAAGCCCACAAAGCTATGGATAAAAATCTTTCCAGAATGGTGGAAAAAGGTAAATTGGAAGCCGGGGTTAAAGATCAGGTATTGGCCAGGATTAAAGATTCGATGAAATATGAGGATTGTGCCGATGCTGATTTGGTGATCGAGGCGATAGCTGAAGATATGGCTACCAAGCATGAGATATTCAAATTGTTGGACGGAATTTGTAAACCGGAAGCGATATTGGCAACCAATACTTCTTCGCTTTCTATAACGGAAGTGGCCGCTGTGACTAACCGTCCGGAAAAGGTGATCGGTATGCATTTCTTCAATCCTGTTCCGGCTATGAAACTGGTGGAAGTGATCAAAGGCCGGCTGACTTCGGCAGAGGTGCATGATCAGGTATTTGCTTTATCGCAGGAAATCGGGAAAGTGCCCGTCAGTGTCGAGGAAGCTCCTGGATTTATAGTCAACCGGATTCTGATCCCTCTGGTGAACGAAGGCATCGGTATATTAGCTGACGGAGTGGCGAAAAAAGAGGAAATCGATGCCGCGATGAAATTAGGGGCTAACCATCCTATGGGACCATTGGAACTGGGTGATTTGATCGGATTGGATGTTTGTCTGGCTATTATGGAAGTGTTGTACCGGGAATTCGGTGACTCTAAATACCGGCCTCATCCTTTGTTGCGGAAAATGGTTCGCGCTAACTTATTGGGACGGAAGACCGGAGTCGGGTTTTATGACTATCGGAAATAATGAGGAGAGTCTTCTTTACCGGGATACGATGCTGGGGAATATTTCCCCAGCATTTTTACTTTTTCCCCACTTTCTACAAGCTGCGATTCTTAATCTGTTGTATGTAATATATTGATAATTAGTATATTTTGTTGATTTTGTGCTTGTGGCATCGGATTTGTCCTGTTTAAGGACAGAATCTAACTCTAAAAAATAATAGTATGAAAAAGATCGTCATTTTAGGAATCGGAGCTTCTATGTTCTTCTTGGGTAGTTGCGTAGAGAGTTCTCAGAAATATAAGTCTTTACAAGCCCGTCTGGATTCTTTGAGTACAGTACATATTATGCAGAATTCCGAAATGGAGAGTATGCTGGCCGATTTGAACGATATTTCTGCCGGAATGCAATCGTTGCGGGATGCCGAACGTTTATTGACTTTGGAAACAATTAATGAAAATAAAGCCAATAGTAAATCCAAACAGCAATTGAATCAGCTGAAAAAAGACGTACAGGCTATTACCGAGGCGATCGCTTCTTATAAAGAACAGATTTCCAAACTCGAAGGTAAGAATAAAAGCCAGTCGGCCGAGTTTAAAAGATTGATTGCCGGCTTAAATGCGGAATTGGATCAACGTACACAGAAACTGAATGAAATTACTAAACAATTGGCTGAGAAGAATCAGCAATTGGCAGTGAAGACCGAGGAAGTCGCTAATCTGACCGAGAATGTGGAAGCTTTGGATAAAGCCAATAAAAGTCAGCAAATGACGATCAATGAACAGGATATGGCGATTCATCAGGGACACTATTTGATTGGAAACCGCAAAGAGCTGAAAGAAGCTGAGGTAATTTCCAGACAAGGGATTTTCTGTCCGCCGATCGTATCGTCACAAGCACAAAAAGCCAACTTTACCGATTTGGATATCCGTGAGATGAAGGTGATCCCGTTGAATAGTAAAAAAGCGAAATTACTTTCTGTCCATCCGGCTGATTCCTATACTTTGGAGACCGGTGAAGATGGTAATATGACCCTGAAAATCAATGATGAAAATAATTTTTGGAAACAAACTAAATACCTGGTTGTGATGATTGGATAAAAGCGGGAATAATTTTAACTGAGAGAGGCATACCCAAAAAGTATGTCTCTTTTCTTTTTTTTCACAACGATTATTCTTGTCGGGAGAGAAAATAATGAAAAAAAACTAGCCGAAGATCATCAGGATTTTTAAAAGAGTATCCGATGAGAAAATCGCTTTCAATTTGTCGATACTTTTGTATTTCAGTGTTTTAACACTGCTTACTGAGATGTTCATTTCCTGTGCTATTTGCTGATTGTCGAGGCCTTGAAAAGCGAGCTGCATGACTTGTTTACTACGGGGAGGAAGTTTTTCTATTTCTGCGAGAATCTGCATGGCGACGTCTGCTTCTACAATGACATTGAAGATATTGACCTCTTTCAGAGGATGGTTGTTTAGATATTTAGCTTGCAGCTTGCGGGTTCGCAGCCATTCAAGTGAAAGGTTATGAACCAGCATATACATATAATTATCGATATTCTCAATATTTTTGTTTTTTCCTTGTAATTCCCAGAGGCGTGCAAAAGCTTCCTGTACAATATCTTGGGCAGCTGTTTTATCGCAAAGGAAACGGTTGGCTGCGAAACACAAAGAAACATACAAACGGTTCACTAAGCTTTCGAACTTGGTTGCAGCTGTATTTCCCGTTTGATATGTTGTGTTTTTATCCATTTTTATAACATCTTTTTAAGGAATTGCTCTACAAATTTAAAAAAAAATTATAATTCCGTTCATCCTTTTCGTTACTGAGTTAGTCTTTAATATGAATTAAGAGAGGAAAAATGTAGTAAAATAGATTCAGATGAACAGAGAGAGTTTAAATATATTGTTAAAAAAAGCCTATTATCAACAGCTTTCTGAGGAAGAGAGGAAAACTTTGAAGTTGTGGTTGGGGGAGTCGGGAGAAAATACAGAGATGTATAAACGGTTGATGTCGGGACAGAGCTTGACGGAATATTCGGATTGGGTGACTGGATTCGACCTTTCCCGGGCGATGGAAGCTATCCGGAGTAAGGTGAAACGGAACAGGCAAAGGAGAATCCGGAAATCAGTAAGTTGGGTGGCTGCCTGTGTAATACTCTGTCTGGGCATAACTTTCGTTTTTTATTTCACTTCAATGGATTCAGAACAGGTATTGACAGAACAAATGGCTGCTCAGATACAGCCTGGCTCAGCAAAGGCGATATTGACTTTAGGGGATGGACGGCAAGTGGCTTTGGATAAAAAACCCATTGAATTGCTTGTCAATAAACAAC
>NZ_LARE01000061.1:6423-18350 GCF_000980245.1 Odoribacter sp. N15.MGS-14 | reverse complement strand
GGAGCAGGAACGAGGGTCCGGTTAGGTTTTCCGAACGCCCGACCGGTGGTGTCTGACGAGCCTGCGAGGAGTTCCGCCGGTCAGTGAAGGAAAGCCTTAGCGGACCGGTCCAGGCGAACCGGTCTGATGGCACAAAACCCTGCATCGGAATAGAAAGAAAAAATGAACCTACCATAGATTTGGAGAACGGGGAAATTAAAGTTTACTTTACTTTTTTCTTTTCCCCTTTCTCCGTTGCACCCAAGAAAACCTACATTTAATGTAAACATGTATATAAATACCTATTTATCCCCATTCTACTTGTGTCTTTCTTTCAATACCCGGATGACATCCTCCAGCCCATATCCTTTGGCAATCAATAAAACCAGATAATGATACATCAAGTCGGCCGCTTCATTTAAAAACAAATCTTCATTGTCGTCTTTCGCTTCGATTACTAATTCCACAGCTTCTTCCCCAACCTTTTGAGCGATCTTATTTATTCCTTTGGAAATCAAACGGGCCGTATAGGACTCTTCCGGAGAATCATTTTTCCTTTTTTGCAGGAACTTTTGTAAGAAGAACAAAAAATCCGCCTCCTCATTCTTCTCTCCCCAACAGGTATCTGTTCCAGTATGGCAAGTCGGTCCGAGCGGTTTGGCTTTAACCAATAAAGTATCGCCATCACAATCGGCTTGTATGTCTTTCAGGTATAGAAAATGTCCGCTTTCTTCACCTTTTGTCCACAACTTTTGCCGGGACCTGCTAAAAAAACAAACTTTTCCATTCGTCAGGGTTAATGTCAAGGCCTCCCGGTTCATATAGCCGAGCATCAAAACCGTCCTGGTCTCTGCATCTTGAATGATAGCAGGGATCAAACCATTTTCGTCAAATTTCAAATTTTCTATTTCCATCTTATATCTTTTCAATTATTTACCCTCTTACCGTTATCCCGTTTTGCCGCAAGTAGGCTTTCACCTGTCCGACAGTCAGCCTGCCATAATGAAATACCCCGGCAGCCAAAGCAGCATCTGCTTTACCTTTTGTAAATACTTCATTAAAATCCGCTAGTTTTCCTGCACCACCGGAAGCAATGACCGGAACATTCACCAATCCGCTCAACCGGGCTATCGCTTCGCAGGCGAATCCCCGGTTCGTCCCATCATGGTCCATAGAAGTGAATAATATTTCCCCGGCTCCCCGCTCTCCGACTTCCAGTGCCCAAGTGTATAATTCTCTTTCAGTTCTTAGTCTTCCTCCTTTACTGTATACGCACCATTCTTCCTTTTCATATCGGGCATCGATAGCCACAACAATACATTGTTTCCCAAAATGATAGGCTAACCGATCGATTAAATCCGGTTCGGACAGAGCTGCCGAATTGACCGATATCTTATCCGCCCCCTTTTTTAATAAAGCCTCAACATCTGCCTCCCGGGCAATGCCGCCTCCGACAGTAAAAGGGACATCGACTGCAGTAGCCACACGCTCCACCCAGCTCAGGCGGGTACTCCGGTTGTCAGTACTGGCAGTGATGTCTAAAAACACCAGTTCATCAGCACCGGCAACAGAATACTTCTTTGCTAATTCTACAATATCACCGGCATCTTTCAAATCGTTGAAATGCACTCCTTTCACCGTCCGTCCCTCTTTAACGTCCAAACAAGTGATTATTCTTTTAGCTAACAAAATCAAAAATTTTTAAGTGATTTCAAATCTATTTTCTTTTCATACAAAGCCTTCCCAACGACCACGGCTTCTACTCCAACTTCTGCAAGCTGTTGTAAATCTGCCGTTCCACTCACTCCCCCTGAAGCGATCAACCGAATCTCCGGATAAAGGCGAAGTAATTCCCGATACAAGCCGATAGCCGTTCCATCCATCATCCCATCCCGGGTGATATCCGTACACATCAAATGCCCGATCCGTCCCCGATAGGACTCAATCAATTGAAAAATCGTCGTATCGGTCACCTTTTTCCATCCCTGAATACACACCTTGGTATTCCAGACATCAGCTCCGATAATTACTCTTTCATACCCATACTTTTCCAGCCATTCAGCGGTTTGTTCGGGATTTGTCTGAGCGATACTGCCAATACAAGCATAATCAGCCCCCGCTTCAAACACACGACGCATATCCTCATCAGTCTTCACCCCTCCTCCAAAATCTACGGACAAACGGGTATGTTTACAAATCGTTTCAAGCACAGCCCAATTGACAACTCCCGACGCTTTCGCCCCATCCAGATCGACCAAATGCAGCCGATCCAGTCCGGCCTCTTCAAACAGGCGTGCCATTTCTAAAGGGTTAGCCGAATATATCTTACACTGTCCATAATTTCCTTGAGTTAAACGGACACATTTCCCACCGATAATATCGATTGCAGGTATAATTTTCATTTTCAATTTTATACTATATCTAAAAAGTTCTTTATTATTTTTTCTCCGGCACCGGCAGATTTTTCAGGATGGAATTGGCATCCATAAAAATTATTTTTACAAATAGCAGCGGCGAAAGAACACTGATAGTCGCAAGTTGCGATACAATAATCTGTAACAGGAACATAATAGGAATGTACAAAATACATCCATTCCCCGGGATTTATCCCTTGAAACAAAGTAGTTTTCAGCTTCCGGACCGTATTCCACCCCATATGAGGCACTTTACAACTGTCTGTAAACTTCTTCACTTCCATAGGAAAGATACCCAATCCCCATGTATTTTCTTCTTCCGAAAACCGGCACATCAACTGCATCCCCAGACAAATTCCCAATACGGGCATTTCCAGTTGTGGGATTATCCGATCTAATCCTTTATCTTTCAATTGCTTCATGGCAGCAGCAGCTTGTCCGACACCCGGAAATATCACACGGTCGGCCCGGGCGATCAGCCTGACATCACTACTCAAGACCGCCTGAACCCCTAAGCGTTGTAAAGCAGTCGTCACTGAAAAGACATTCCCGGCTCCATAATCGATAATAACAACTTTCATGATCTCCTATTTATCTGTACAATCATTTCGTCATTCCTAAACTAAGCGAGACAGCCCTTCGACGAAGGGATCCCTCCTCCGGTTTGCCGGATAGCCTGCCGTACGGCACGGGCAAAAGCTTTGAATACAGCCTCCAGAATATGATGCGTATTTTCTCCCTGGGCCGAGATATGCAGATTGCACTGCCCGCTCTGACAAAAAGAAGCAAAAAAATGCCGGGCCATCTCCGTCGGAAAATCTCCGACATATTCCCGTTTCAAAGTAACCCCCCATTCCAACCAAGTCCTTCCACCGAAATCGAGTAATACCTCTGCCTTTGCATCGTCCATAGGCAAAGCAAAACCATATCTTTCGATTCCTTTTTTACTTCCCAGGGCTTTAGCGAAACACTCCCCCAATACAATAGCCGTATCCTCAACGGTATGATGCTCGTCGACCTTCAAATCTCCCCGTACTCCGATCTCCAGATCTACCCCTGCGTGCCGGGCGATTTGTTCCAGCATATGGTCGAAAAACGACAAACCGGTCTTTATACTGCAACAACCTTCCCCATTCAAATTTAAAGTAACAGTTACCTCTGTCTCCGCAGTTTTCCTACAAATCCGGACTTTCCGGCTTCCTGATATTATAAATCGGGTAATTTCCCGCCAGGAATCTGTATGCAATACCACCGGTAAATCGGTCTCCCGCCATTCTCCCAGCCAAATCCCTTTTATCCCCATATGAGCAGCCAGCTGCATATCGGTCTCCCGATCCCCGATCACATAGGAATTTTCAGTATCCAAATATTCATTCAAATATTTTTCTACCATCCCTATTCCGGGTTTTCTAAAACGGGAATATTCTTCCGGCCGGCTCGGATCGATACATATCTCGTCGAAAACGATCCCTTCACTTTCCAACACCTTCAACATCAATGTTTGCGGAAACATAAAATCTTCCATAGGAAAATCGGCAGTCCCTAAGCCATCCTGGTTACTCACCATCACCAATCGAAAATCCGTATTCCCGGTAATCTCCCGCAGTGCTCCGATCACTCCCGGCATAAACTCCAGTTTTTCCGGCCGGTCCACCTGAAAATTGTCTGTCGGTTCTTTGATGATCGTACCGTCCCGGTCTATAAATAACATCTTTTTCATAAGGTATTCACTTCCATTACATTATCATATTCATGAAGAACTTCCAGCAACCGATCGTTCTCCTCCCGGGTACCGACAGTGATCCGGATTCCTCCTCCGATCAAAGGCGGAATATCCCGTAACCGTACAACCACCCGACAAGCAATCAGATAGCGATATAACTTCTGACAAAATTCAGTGATGACCAATATAAAATTGGCTTCCGAATCATATACTCGCCGGAATATACCCAACCCTCTCAATTCCCGGATCAAACGCTCCCGTTCGAGGATAATCCCAGTCCGCCGATTCTGGAAAAGATCATATTGCCGGAGAAGGGCCAAAGCGGTCTGTTGGGTCAGCCCCCCGATATTATAAGGAGCTTTCACCCGATTCAATATTCCGACTACTTCCGGATCGGCTAAGCCTATCCCCAAACGCAATCCTGCCATTCCCCAAGCTTTCGACAGAGTCTGCAAAACAACGACATTCCGGTATTTATCCAATAAATGCACCGCAGAAGGTGCATCTGTAAAATCGATATAGGCCTCGTCGACGATCACCATTCCCTGAAACTCCCCACACAACCGCTCAATCTGCCCGTAAGGGATAACCTTCCCGGTAGGATTATTAGGCGTACAAAGGAAAATCAGTTTGGTGCGATCGTCCACTCGTCGTCTCAACTCGGACCAGTCGGGTAACAAATCGGCTGTCAGATCGATTTTTTTCACTCCAACCCGATTAATCGCAGCACTCACTTCATACATAGCATAACCGGGAGAAAAGACGACTATATTATCTTCCGCAGGTTCGCAGAAACTCCGGATCAATAAATCGATCAGCTCATCGCTCCCATTTCCCAAAATCATATGATCCACCTTCACTTCCTTCAGTCGGGCCAATTCTTTCTTCAATTCCCGCTGATAAGGATCCGGATAACGATTCACTCCCGTATCGAAAGGATTTTCATTCGCATCGAGTAAAATAGCCTGTCCTCCTTCATACTCCTCCCGAGCACACGAATAAGGTTGTAATTCCCAAATATTTTTACGTATCAATTTTTCTATTTCCATAAATATCCTCTTATTTCATTGTCCCTCCCTTTCACTTCCAACCTCCAGCCTTTTGCTTTTTTCACTTTTTACTTTCCCTCTTCTTTCCGTATCTCCACCGCCCTCCGGTGTGCATACAAAAGTTCATGCTCCGCCATAACCCCGATGGTCGGAGCCAGATCGAGCAGGCCTTCCCGGGTTATTTCCTGAAAAGTAATTTTTTTCACAAAAGCATCCACATTCACTCCGCTATATGCTTTGGCATATCCATGGGTCGGTAGGGTATGATTGGTACCCGAAGCATAATCTCCTGCACTTTCAGGAGAATAGTTACCCAGAAACACAGAGCCTGCATTTTTTATTTGTGGTATCGAATCGAGATAATTTTCCACACTCAGGATCAAGTGTTCCGGTGCATATTCATTTGCCAATTCCAAACATTCATCTACATTTTCCAGTACTATCGCTTTCGAATTTTCCAAAGCCTTCGAAGCGATAGTCTTACGGGGCAATACGGCCAATTGGCTTTCTATCTCTTTCTGAACCCGATCGACCAGGCAGCTGTCCGTTGTCAATAATATCACCTGGCTGTCCGGACCGTGCTCAGCTTGTGACAATAAATCGGCCGCTACAAAACGAGGATCGGCCGAACGGTCGGCAATCACCATGACTTCGGAAGGTCCTGCCGGCATATCGATCGCCGTACCATAATTACAGGCCAGCTGTTTTGCCGCTGTAACATACTGATTACCGGGACCGAAGATTTTATACACCTTAGGCACACTCTCCGTGCCGAAAGTCATCGCCCCGATAGCCTGTATTCCCCCGACTTTAAAGACTTTATCCACTCCGCATTGGCGGGCTGTCCATAAAATAGCCGGATGAACTCTACCTGAACGATCCGGAGGTGTACACAAAACGATTTCCTCACAACCGGCAATCCGGGCCGGAACGGCAAGCATCAATACGGTAGAAAACAAGGGAGCACTTCCTCCGGGAATATACAAGCCCACCTTTCCGATCCCTCTAGTCTCTTGCCAGCAACGGAATCCTTTCGGATTGACATATTCGTTCCGTCCGGTCAGTTGCAAAGTATGAAAGGCCTCAATATTTTGCCGGGCCTCCGTTATCGCCCTTTTCAAATCATTACTTACCTCTCTTTCAGCTTCCCGGAACTCTGCTTCAGCCGCCTGTAAACGTTCTACTTTAGCCTGGTCGAAAAACCAGGTATATTTAACCAAAGCCTTGTCGCCGTCTTTCAGGACCTCTGCAAAAATAGCTTTACAGATTTTCTGCAGATCAGCATTTTCCATCTGAGGACGCTTCAATAAGTCCACCCATCTTTCCCGGACGGGATTTATTATTCTTTCCATAGCTATCTCTTTTTCAGTATTACAAAATCATTTTTTCAATCGGCACAATCAGAATCCCTTCCGCTCCGGCTTCCTTCAATTTACCGATTACTTCCCAAAACTCATTTTCATTCACAACCGAATGAACAGACACCCATCCGTTTTCGCGTAAAGGCATGATGGTAGGACTTTTCATTCCCGGTAAAAGCCGACAGATCTGATCCAAAGCTTTTTCAGGAGCATTCAGTAAAATATATTTGTTGTATTTAGCAGCCAATACAGCCTTAATCCGAAATACCAATTGGGCTAACAATTCCTGCTTCTCACCGCATAAACCGGAATTAGCCACCAAAATAGCCTGAGATTCAAAAATCTTATATACCTCTTTCAGGCCGTTTTTAAACAAAGTACTCCCGGAACTGACCAAATCACAAATCGCATCGGCCAATCCGATATTGGGAGCTATCTCCACCGAACCGGAAATCTCATGAATCTCAGCCTCTATATCGTTTTCCGTCAAAAAATCTTTTAAAGAGTTCGGATAAGAAGTCGCAATCTTTTTCCCCTGTAAATAAGAGATGTCCTGAAAATCTACATTTTTAGGTACAGCTATCGATAACCGGCACCTGGAAAACCCCAGGTCGAGCACATGACGGATACCCGTTTTTTTCTCTTTTTCCGTATTATCCCCGATGATGGCAATATCGGCCACCCCATCTCGCACATATTGCGGGATATCGGAATTCCTCAAATACAATACATCTAATCGGAAATTAGAGGCCTGGGCCATTAACTGATCTTTTCCGTTGTTGATAGATATCCCGCACTCTTTCAGTAAAGTCAGTGAATCTTCATTTAAACGGCCGGATTTCTGGATTGCAATTTTTAAGTTTATCATAACGCTATTTAGAGTTAGCGCCCGACTGATCCGGGTAGGCAAAAAAACAAAAAAAGCCCGCCTGAATCAGGCGAGCTTATTATACTTTTATTGAAGACCGAACAGCATAACAACATCATCTCACCTGAAACAGTGATGGCAATGATGATGGTTATGATGTAATGTACTTCTCATTTTTCTTCTTTTATCGCTGCAAATATAAAGGTAAAAAATAACTTTCCAAATAATATCGGTGAAAATGTTATAAATTCAACTTTTTCTTATTTTACTGTATAAACAAACTTCCATTGGACAGGTCGAGAAAAACTTTTCCTGTATACTTCACATCACCGACAAATTTAGTTCCAATAGTAACGTTTCGTTCGGCCGTAGTTTTTTCATCCAAAGTTATTCCTTTAGCCAGGTCCATCTTCAAGGATTTATTATGTTTCAATTCGAGCTGATAGCCTGCTTCTTTCATAAAAGTCAATCCCACTTTTGTAAAAGAACCTTTCAAACGGATCTCGGAAAACAACAGTTGTATATTGCGAACATTCATCTCCCCCATTTTCATATCCATATCCAT
Organism: Odoribacter sp. N15.MGS-14; assembly: GCF_000980245.1. Lineage (NCBI taxonomy): Bacteria > Pseudomonadati > Bacteroidota > Bacteroidia > Bacteroidales > Odoribacteraceae > Odoribacter > Odoribacter sp. N15.MGS-14. Next base: position 10,391 of record NZ_LARE01000061.1, on the reverse strand, counting down.
ATAACTACCCAAATCCTGTACCTCATATTTGGTAAAAGACGAGCTACCGGTCAATTCTTCTACATCCCCGATTTTCATTGTCCCGCCGGAAGAGCGCAAGTTCAGCTTACCCATCGATTCCAACTCTCCGTCACAAGCATTGGTTTCTAACCGAACATCATCACCGGAAGCAATCCGAATGGTACAATTCCGAAACTCTCCTTTCATCAAAGCCACCTCTTCTACATTGAAAATTCCTTTCTCTTGCTTGATGTACAATTCTCCTCCGCTCAAAGCAGTCGCTTTAAAATCCCCGACACGAATATCCGCATTTACCTCACCTGAAAAATTAGTCAGGTATACATTGCCGTTTGTACTGATCAATCTCAACTTGATTCCTTTCGGAACAGATACTTTATAGTCGACATTTAATGTCGTGTTGGTCAGAAACTGCTTCAATCCCATGTCTTTCCCGAATTCGGTCTTAAAATTGAGATATTGCCCGGTAATCGTTTCTCCTATCTGAATCAATTCGAGTGTTTCATCCGCTTTCACCCCCGATTTAGCAGTCACCTTCATGGCTACAGCTACTTTGATCTCATCCCCATCCACCTGAACAATTTCCATTTTTCCATATTGGTTGGACAACACCAACTCCTCGATCCCGGCTTTAGGATAAGTTTTTTCATATTTTTTCTCACTGGTTTCGGCTTTCGATTGAATTCCCGCAACCAACAGGCACAACACTGCAATTAGCACTTTCATATTCTATCAGATTAAAATTTTGAATTTTCAGCTTCTTCTTCCATTTGTTTGTAACGGGCAGCCAGATAAGCGATCATTTTACTGAACGATTCCATAGCCGCTACCGTTTCCGGATGAATCTCCCGTTTTTGTAATTTCAGCATCAGCTGTCCATACAAACCGTTTAAAGCCAATTCCACATCCGAGACCGTATCGTCCACACCGGCTTTCCTACGAAACTCCACCAAATTTCCGGCCGCCTGGGTCACCAATTGCCGATATCTCCCGTCATGAGCCTGGTGCAACAAGAAAAAGTGTAATTCGGTCAGTTCATCCACTGTATTTTTCAGGGCCTGAATATGCCCTTTCTCTTCCACTTTTTCTTTTTGCATAATAGCGATCAGGTTATCATACCAATCATGAATTTCCTTCGAAGTCCGTTCATCCGCCTGGAAACCGGCCACCAGATAACGATCCACCTGCTCCATATCCAGCTTCAAAGCCCGGAGCATATCTTCAAGCTGCCACATATACAAAATATATTCGGCAATATTATTCTTTTTTTTCTCTCTGGCTATTAACACAATACGATCTGGTTTTAATTTATAGGTTACAAGTCGTAATCATCTCCTTCTTTCATTTTATCGATCATCCGGCGATCACGTTTCGTGGGACGCCCTAACCCCCGGGGACGCGATTCAAAGCCATAAACTTTTACCGCATTCAACAAAGCCAAATTTTCAGGTGGAGTCACCTCTTCCACAAAATCAACCGCCAATTGTGCCGACATCCGCTTCGCCGTAAGTGCCTTCACCCGATAATGCCGTTCAATAGGCGGAATCCTTACTTTCACAATCTCACCTCCCTTCAGTTCACGGGAAGCCTTGACATGTACATCTCCGATGGTAACATGTCCTTTGCCACATTCTTCAGCAGCCAGAGAACGAGTTTTAAATATCCGGACTGCCCAAAGCCATTTATCTATTCTTACCTTCTCCTCCACGATTTCACTAATTAAGCCTTTCCCCTTTAATTTTTTACTTTCTATCTGTATTAAAAGTATTCATTGTCCTTATAATACCTTGTAATACAAAACTAGTAATAATTTCTCCACCCCGTTCCAACAAAGCCGGTAATTTTTCAGCTTCTTCGCCCTGCCATGTTCCTAGCACATAATCGATCTGCTGTCCTTTCAGGAAATCATTACCGATACCGAATCTCAAACGGGCATAAGCAGAGGTGCCTAATAAGGCATTGATATTTTTCAAGCCGTTATGTCCTCCGTCACTTCCTTGTGCTCTTAAACGCATCTTCCCGAAAGGTAAGGCCAGGTCGTCGACAATAACCAACAAATCTTCCAGAGCGATCTTTTCTTTTTGCATCCAATAACTGACAGCTTTACCACTCAGGTTCATGTATGTATTGGGTTTCAGCAAGACCAAGGTCCGACCTTTCAATTTCATTTCGCAAACAGCCCCATAACGCATATCTTCAAAAACAGCATTGGACGCTTTAGCAAAAGCGTCCAATACATTAAATCCGATATTATGTCGCGTATCCTGATATTCCGGGCCGATATTTCCTAACCCAACAATAAGATACTTCATAATTTATCTGTTATTTTCCTTCCTGAGCAGCAGCACGGGCAGCACGAGTCAGTTTAATTTGTGCAACAACAACCTCTTTCGCATTTACAATCTCAAAGTTTTCAAAAGACAGGTCTTTCACTTTAATAGATTTTCCTAAGCCCAGATTCGTTACATCCAATACAATTTCTCCCGGCAGATTAGCAGGAATAGCTTTCACTTTCAATTTTCTAACTACCAAAGAAAGTTTACCACCAGCCTGTACACCTTCAGCAAATCCCTGTAATTTAACAGGCACTTCCATTATCACTGGTTTATCTTCGGAGATCTGATAGAAATCCATGTGCAATACACGGTCGCTTACGGGATGGAACTGGATTTCACGCATAACAGCTTCGTAGCTCTGTCCTGCTACATTTACTTTTACGATGTATACAACCGGAGTGTAAAGCAATTTTTGCAAATCTTTTTCAACCACTGAAAAATGTACATTTTCTTTACCACCATAAAGAACACAAGGTACTTTCCCTTCAGCTCTCAGCAGATTAGTCGCTTTTTTACCCAGATCAGTTCTCAATTCTCCCTGTAATTCAAACACTTGCATAATAAATCTTTTTTTGTGCTACTCAGAAACAGATTTCAACTCCGGGGGTATAAGCCAGTCTGTCTCCCCATTACACGATTTCAATTATTCCCCGTAAAATCAGGGGGCAAAGATAGGAAATAAATTTAAATATGAGGTCTCTAACGGATTTGAAAATATAAAAAACAAATAAAAACTTTTTTCTTTCAAATAATGATTATACTTTTGCCCATTATTAATCAATTAAACAAATAAAGAAATGGCTTACGTAATATCTGATGACTGTATTTCATGCGGCACATGTGAAGGAGAATGCCCGGTAGGAGCAATTTCTATGGGTGCTGATCATTATGAAATTGACCCTAATGCATGTACAGATTGTGGTACTTGTGCTGGTGTTTGCCCGGTTGAAGCTATCAAACAGGCTTAAATATTATAACAGCATGAAAAAATAAAGCGGGGCTCTTGCTCCGCTTTATTTATTATAGTCTTACCGACTACTGATCACCTGAGTCATCCTGACATCGTGCACTTCGGTCGGAATCCGGTCTAACAACTGAAAATCAAAACAAATCCCTATTTTACAAGCCTTCGTCTGTGACAAAATCTTATCATAAAAGCCTTTCCCCCGGCCTAAACGATTCAAAGTCCGGTCAAAAGCGACGCCCGGCACCAAAATGACATCGATTTTATTCAAATCGGTAAAAAGCCGGCCGACAGGCTCCGGAATAGCATACCCTTCTCCGGGACACAATTTTTCGCGGCCGTCGAAATAACGGATTTCCAATTCATCCCCCTTTACACAAGGTAATAAAATGGTCTTTTCTTCTGCCCATTTACAAACAAAGTCATGCGTAAACACTTCGTCGTCCATCGACCAATAAGCCAACACTACCCGGGCCCGTTGAAATACCTCATTATGCTCCACCTGTTGCCAAACGGAAGCGGACATTCTTTTCTTATCCTCTAGCGTATACTGCTTTTTTATCTCCCGAATCTGTTTTCTAATTTCTTTTTTTTCCATCACCCTTTTTCTATTTTTTACTTTCTACCTTTCATTTCCTCCCCCTCTTTGT
>NZ_LARE01000061.1:0-6381 GCF_000980245.1 Odoribacter sp. N15.MGS-14 | reverse complement strand
CCCCTTCAACTTCTCCCCCCCTCCTCGCTTTTAGCCTCTAGCCTTTCGCTTTTTACCTCCCTAAGGCCTATACCCCGCTTCCCTTAATATTTTATGATAATCTTGTTCGGCCATCAACCTTTCCAAGGACACATTCTTCTTTTTCTGCATATATTTTCCGACAATACGGTATCCTGTCCACACCACTGCACGTCCAGGTGATTCGACAGGCATACCCGATGTAAAAGGAGCATCGTTCAGATATTTCGTCATGATGCGTTGTTGAGTCGAGAATAAATAATCGTTCTCGATCAGAAACCGCCAGATCTGTTCCTCATTATTCCGGCACCATTCTTCTTGCTCTGCGGTAAATCCCAACAAGCGATATCCCTTCTCTTCGGGAAGAATCTGCTGTAGCAAATACATGATTTTCCCCTGATAGATCATCCCGCTAATCAAATCATTCTTCAACGGTCGAAACACAAATTCAACCGTCAACCAGCCGGTCAGGGCATCCCGGACAATATCCTCCCGGGTCATCTTCTGCCGTGCATAAACAGGCACCGGCACAGCAAGCATGCTATAAAAAATGCAGTCTTTCCCTAAATAATTATCCAAGCTGATCCCGATAGCAGCACTATCTACGATAATAGACTGATTAAATCCGGAAATATGGGTATATACTTCCGGGAGAGTGTGCTGAGGAAAATAATAACGATAATAAGCCCAGGCTTGTGAAAACTGTTTTTCCAGATCACTGATATCTGTATATCGGATAGCTACCGTATCGGCCACCTCTCGCATAACAGGATCTTTTAAAAACAGGGCCAATAGATTGGAGAAATTAGAATCAGAGGCTCTCCCCAACTGCAACACACCGATTGTATAGGTATCCCAATAACGTCCGTATTTTTTTTGCAGTACCCCCCAATCGGGTAGCACTGTGTCTAAACGAAATAAATCCAGATCCAAACGTCCGATCTTCGTATCTTTCAATAAATTCCTAACTTCCGGAGCCGGATTTCTCTTACAGCCGGAAAACCAAAAACCAAGAATTATTAGAATTAAAAGAAACTTCAAGGCCATTTTTAATTATTTTGATACTAAAAATCGTAATTTTACGGCAAAGATAAACGAAAAGATAAAAAGGTAATACGATAGTTGCTTAAAGTCGGTAAGAATCTCTGAGACTCAGAACGACTTTTTAACCTGTAATACACTAAATTATGATCATTGCTATACCACAATTAAATTATAAAGCCGGAGATATTCAAGGAAATAGCGAAAAAATCATTTCTGCGATCCAAAAGGCTCAAAATCAAAAAGCAGAACTGATCCTATTCCCGGAACTGGCTGTTTCCGGCGCATTGCCCCAGGATTTACTGGAGAGAGAGGAATTTGTAAATGCCTGTCGTATGGCCGTAGAAAAAATCGCAGCCACATGTACTCAAATTGCAGCTATTGTAGGAGCACCGAATTTGGATAGCGAAAATGGTATTATGTACAACTCAGCCTATTTTATCCAGAATGGGGAAGTGGTAGACGGTGTTCATAAAAACATCCTGAGTGATTATGATATTTTCAGTGAAAGCCGTTATTTTATCGCAGGAGAAGATAATACGCCGATCCGGTATAAAAATCAAAATATACGGATTTTATTCGACGAATACGAATCGGAATACATCGACAAAACAGATAGCTTTGTCATCTTTATCGGTATGACTCCTTTTACTGTCGATAGTAGCCGGGAAAAGCGGAAAGTACTGGCCACTTTGGCTCAAAAATACAATAAAAACCTGATCGCTGTCAATCATGTAGGAAGTTATACTTCTGTACTGTTCGACGGTAATTCAATGGTTTATAACTACAAAGGGAAGAAAGCTTGCCAATTGAACGAATTTGCAGAAGACTTTCAGCTCATCGATACCAATAAATTAGGTACCCCTACACTTCAATCACCTGTTTCTCAAGACCGGATCGCTCTGCTCCATAAAGCATTGGTCTTCGGTATCCGGGATTACTTTGAAAAGAATGGTTTTCAAAAAGCTATCTTAGGCTTATCGGGAGGTATCGATTCCGCCGTAGTCGCTGCTTTGGCTGCCGAAGCTTTAGGAGCACAAAATGTTATGGGACTTTTAATGCCTTCATGTTATTCCACCGAACATTCGGTTCAAGACGCATTAGCGCTGGCAAAAAATATCGGAATGCCCCATGAAACCATTGCCATTAAAGCAATCTACGAACAATATCTGGAAGCCTTACATCCTTTATTTAAAGACCAGCCCTTCAATGTAGCAGAAGAAAATCTTCAGGCTCGTACCCGGGGAATGTTGGTTATGGCCATGTCTAACAAATACGGTTATATTCCCCTGAATACTTCCAATAAAAGTGAAGCAGCTGTCGGATACGGCACGCTTTACGGCGATCTCTGCGGTTCACTGGGTACAATCGGAGACGTTTTTAAAACCGATATCTATGCGTTAGCCCGATATATCAACCGGAATCAGATCATCATTCCGGAAAATACTATACAAAAAGCACCATCAGCCGAATTACGGCCGAATCAAAAAGATCAGGACTCTTTACCGGACTACAACGAATTGGACGGTATCTTAAAACTATACCTGGAGGAAAACCATTCACCGGAAATGATTATAAAGGCAGGTTACCCGAAAGCTACTGTCGAAAAAGTCATTCAAATGGTAAAACGAAATGAATACAAACGAGCTCAATGTCCCCCGATCATCAAAATCTCTAAAAAAGCTTTCGGATACGGTAGAAAATATCCTTTTTAATTATGACCATCATCACTGATAGCGATTTACACGACAGTTTATGCCAAATCTGTATCGAAAGTCCTCATTCCTTACTCTCAGAACTAGGGTATGCGGCAAAACAAAAAATTATCGAAACAACAGTCTGCATTTCCTATAAAAAAGGAGACCTGATTTATCAGGAAGGAGACATGCCGACAGGCTTACATTGTCTTTTGACGGGGAAAGCTAAAATTTATAAAGAGGGCATCGGAGGACGCCAACAAATTGTTCGTATGGCCAAGCCGATCGGTTTTATCGGTTACAGAGCTTTCTTCGCCGAAGAAATACACATTGCTTCGGCTGAAGCTCTTGAAGATTCTATCGTTTGCCGGATTAAAACCGAATTGATCTTAGACATCGTCCGAACGACACCCGACCTGGCCATGAGTATTATCCGCGCACTGGCAACCGACCTCGGTTTTTCGCATCGTCGTACAGTAACCCTCACCCAAAAACATATCCGGGGACGTCTGGCTGAAGCTTTGCTGGTATTAAAGGAAACTTATGGCTACGAAGCCGATGGCTGTACGTTAAAAATTTGTCTCACCCGGGAAGATCTGGCCAACTTGTCCAACATGACCACGGCCAATGCTATCCGTACCCTTTCTAATTTTGCCACAGAAGGTATTGTCGGACTGAACGGCAAAAAAATCAAAATCATAGATAAAGAAAAACTCGAACAAATCAATAATCAGGGGTAAACCCGATCATCTCTACTCTTTTATAACCGATAAAGCAGCAAAAAACCGGACTAGAATAAATAGCTCAAAGGAGATACCCTTCTGAGAATTTGAATCATACAATGAGGTATCTCCGTCTTAAGATCCGCTCTCCTAAAGCTCATGAGCCATTTACAAAAATGGCCCATTTAATCAGCTTAGGCTTCTGCTTTAATCAAGCAATCCTTCTTCTTTCAGAATCTTTTCTAATTTCCGGAAATGTTTTAGTTTCCAATCCGGATCTTCTTCATGAGGATAATCCGGATCTATTATCGGTTGATTCGTTTCAGAAAGAGGCTCGGAAGCTTTATCAAATTCAGCCACTTCCACCTCAAATTCTATGTCTTCACGTAATTTCAGGAATACACTAGCATAAGCATGTCCTGAGCCACCTGCCTCAAGCGTAAATTTATTCTGCATAATACAAGAAGACAAGGTAACACCTCCATCGGGTAAACCAACTTTATAAGTCTTCTCTCCGTATTTAACAACTAATCCCTTCATAGTTTCCCTTCCTCCTCTAATTTCTTTTTCAATTTATAATACTCTTTCTTCATTTCCTCTCTATCGGAAGGATATCTCATATGCAATGGAGAAGCAATATCAATCTCTCTAACCCGCACTTTAATCTTATCTCCCAGAGACATCTTTTTATTCATCCATATAAGATGATTCGATTTTGAATCCATTCCTCCGATGTGCATATCATCCCCATCAGCATACCCTACACTTATGATTAAAGTAACCAAACTATCTGTCATTGCAACAATAGGAGCTGCATCATTAATACATATCTCAAAACCTTTCATAATAATCCAATTTTACACTGGCCGAGGACAATCCCAAACACCGTGCTGTGCTCTGCAAAATTCTAAGCACCTTGCACACATTGTATATCCCCATCCCCCACTATGTTCCTTAGACCAAGGCCCTTTTTTATCCATACAATCCCTATATTTTTCTGCACATTCTGCCCGAAACTGGTCCGTATCCGACACACAAAGTACAGACATAATCAATGCAACTCCACCAACCATTACCTCCGAAACAGATACAACTATTTCGCCCATTTCAGTAAGCGTTCCAACAACATAAGGAGCAACTGCTGAATAAATGCTCCTGCAAGTTCCCCAGAAACCATCACCTCCTGATTCACTCCTTGTTTTAACCCTTCTCATTCGGAATTTAGTCTGAGGAGTAATAAGCATTTGTCCTTGTTTTTCAAGATTCTGAATTTCTCCTATTCCATAATACAAGGCAGACGTAATATAAAGTAACCTCTCCTGCTCTATTTCAGGAACCTGTTTAAAAATATCTTTATTGATATTGGCCAATCTATAGCCAAAGTCCTCGTAAGAAGTTGTTTCATCACATTCCTTCAATATCCGACGAATAAATTCAATTTGAATATGGGTCAGGTTACGATACCCCTCTATAAAAAGAAGTAAATTACCAAACATTTGATTTTGTGACACTTTTGTTTTTATCATCCCTGGACTAGCCTGGGCCCAATCCTGATAAAATTGCTTTTTAAATTCAGGTGTGTTTTTAGCATTAGAATAATCTACACCTCTCTCATTTAAATTTATTACAGTCTGATGAATCTCATTGGCAACAGCCTTTCCAAATTTTTCAATATGAAGAGGAAAGTTAAGCTTATCTTCCAGACTTGGCTTCAGGAAATCATCATTCGAACATCCCTGCAAGATAACAAAGACAGAGATAAAATACTAAAACTCTAGTAAAGATTTTGCAGTAATTTGCGATGTAATAATATCATGCATCATCAATTCTCCAGCCAATTTCAAATAGATCGAATATGGATAATTCAGAGAATCTACCAGTTCAGAGAATCCTGAGGATAAATATACACCTTGATTCAAAATTTCTTTTTGTTCCAATAAATTATTTAAAAGGGGGATTAGTTCTTTTTAATTCCTATGAAAATAGTTGGGCCAATGAAAATCAGTAGGTCCCAAATTATTTATTGCTTCTTTTGAGTACAAAAAAGTTTCTCTTGTTGCCCCTGGAATTAAGTCAACCAAATCTCCCTCCGGAGAAAATACACAAGTCAAAGGAGTAGTAACAGGACATAACCATTTTATATACCACTCATTTACGGAAACATTAATATCAGCCATATTATAAATGGCCTGTTGCGTCAGAAATTTGTAGCGAGTTTGTAATCGTGAATAATATTCCTGAGACAAATGTTGCGAAGAGTCTATTAAAACAATACAAAATGGAAGATACTTATCTCTTGCAATATCACATATTTCTTTAAATATTATATTATGATATATGGATGTATTTTTCTTATCACATCCCCCTAAACATACAATAGCCATTATTATCAAAATAATTCTCATAATTTGAATCATAAAATGAATAACCTACCAGAAAATATAAATTTTATGGTATAACCACCACAAACCAGTCTTTCAACAAAGGCTTACTACTACCATCAAAATAATATAAAAGATAACAAAACAACAATAGTGAATGTTCAGAAAATGTTCGGAAAATACTAAGTGGGGAAAAATATAAATATTCCAAGCGGGTAACACAATTATTTATAACACTCCTGGAAAGAAGTAGCGGACAAAATTTTCCGGAATATTTTTTCAGAAAAATATGGCAGCCTCTACAGCCGGAACATACAGGATACTGGAGCCTAGACTCTAAAATAGCCCAGAAACTCCGTCCTCGTGGGCTATTTTCATAAACATAAAAAAAGCAGTCACAATATAAATCATGACTGCTTTCACAATTCGGCGCCAACCTACTCTCCCACCATAAGGCAGTACCATCGGCACTCAGGGGCTTAACTTCTCTGTTCGGAATGGAAAGAGGTGGATCCCCCCGGT
>NZ_LARE01000150.1:0-1388 GCF_000980245.1 Odoribacter sp. N15.MGS-14 | reverse complement strand
GAGTCTTTATATTGTTCCGTTGTGTTATTATTATCTGCAGCGGATAAAATACTAATATTTAACATTTTAGAGTATAAAATAGAATCTGATAATTTTATATTAGAACACAATATGTTGTATTTTTGTTTGAATAATAATAAAGTTTGACTCAGAAGCAGGGAGGTGTGTCGTAATGCACGATGCACCTCCTTTTGTTTGACTCGTGATGAGTTTTCAGACATTATTTCAAGTATTCCGTAACGAACGCTCTCAATTTTTCTGCTCTGATGTTTTTCGCTAAGATGCGGTTGTTTTCATCCAGAACAATGATTGAAGGAACGGCATCGATTTTGTATTGTTTCACAACGTCACACTTCCACCCTTTCAGTGAGGAAACGTGAGTCCAGGGCATGCTGTCTTTTTTGATAGCTTGCATCCACGGTGCTTTTCTTTCGTCTAATGAAACACTGATAATGGCGAGTCCCTTGTCTTTGAAATCATTGTACAGTTTCACCATGTTGGGATTTTCCATGCGGCACGGTCCGCACCAGGAAGCCCAGAAATCGATGATTTTCAGTTTCCCTTTTATGTTGTAGAGCGATACTTCCTTACCTTCCGGAGTCGTCAGTGTGAAATCGGGGGCGGTGGCGGCGATGCTGACTTTTTCCAGCTCTGCGATGCGTGCAGCCAGGATTCTGCCCGGAGCTGTCTTTTGGGCTTTTTCGGAAAGCTGGCTGTAAATCCGTTTCAGGGGTTCGGCTTCCATGATACGTTCCGAGCCTGTTGTCAGCAGATAAGCTGCAAGCACGTTGTCCGCATTCTTTTGGATAACGTCATTCATTTTAGCTTGTGCGCTCTGTTGGATTTTTTCGGATTTTTTCTTCAGGTCGTTGACTGTCTTGAAATGTTTTTGTGCGGCAGCCCGATCAATCTGTTCGTTCATTTTTCTGATATCCACATTCGCTTCCGCTACAATGTCACGGTATTTGTTGAATGCTTCCTGCAGTTTGCCTCCGTGGAAATCTCCGTTCCCGTTGCGTGTCAGGGTGGCGGTGTATTCCGCTCCCGGTTCCAGTAGCATGACGAAGCCGCCTTCGTAACCGGCTATCTGCAACGAGGCAACGACCGGTTCGTCCAATGTACCCGTTAGGGAGAACAGGTTGTTTTCAAATTTTGTCCGGGCCAGAGTGTCTATACTGTTTACCCGTTGTGTCACCACCAGCAATTCTCCTTTGTCAAGCTCTATTTTTCCTTCTATGCGGAAGGTCTGGGCAAAAAGAAGAGAGGATGCCAGCAGGAAAAACCATGTCAATATATATTTCATAATTTTAAATTGAATTTTATGGTTCTTATAAGTCATTATTTTTTAAACAATCCCATATCAATGCTCAGCGATATCTGCCAGGTGT
>NZ_LARE01000058.1:0-18548 GCF_000980245.1 Odoribacter sp. N15.MGS-14 | reverse complement strand
ATTCGAAAGGCAGTCTTCGGTATATTTCATCCGGTAGAAACCGACCCGGTCGGTACAGGTTTGTTCTACCCAAAGTTTGTAATCGTTCAGGAATACACGGTGGTAACCCGGTTGTACAAGTTCTTCGTTATGAGAGAATCGGGATTTCCAACCTTGTTCGCCCTTGGTGGGATCGATATCACCGGTGGCAGGCATGAGAGTGATACCGGAAAGCATCCAGCAATGCACCTGAGGGAATCCTAAGATTTCTGTCGAATTGTAATTATAACCTCCTCCGTATTGATTTTTATTCCGGGTCATCGGTGCCGCACTTAACATGCCGAAAGGCCTGCTGCCGGTTACAAAAAAGAAATAGCGTCCACGGGCCGATTCGATATAGGGATTGACATAAGAAATATAATCCGGGTAATCCTGAGGAGAGGGGAAGACTTCTATTTCCGAAAGTCCCAGGGTAGGTCCGTCACCGTCGGTGACTTCGAATCTCAGGCGTTTGGTGGTTTTGGGGGCGAATTCGACGACTTTAGCTGTCCCGTCGTTGGGAATAGTGTTGACAGGCAGTCGGCTACCGTCATCGAAATGAATGGTAATACCTGCTGTATGAATTTGTTGTGAAGGTCTGTCATACAAATGGATGCGATCGATACTCCGTGGGGTATCCCATTCGAGTTCTATCCAGGGATAGTCGATCGAGCCGTAAAATGAAACGCTGCTGTTGGAAGCCCATTCTCCCTGATCCTGAATGCAGATAATACCGTCTGTAACGTGCTGGCATTCATAACCGGGTACCGAAGAAGATGCTTTTACTTTTGCTGCAGGAGCGATATTGTCGGGGCCGGCGGATACATATAGCGGAATAAGGGCGACGAGAAATAATCCGATTATTTTTTTCATATTTTGTTATTTTCAGCCGATAGTTTAAATTATATATGTATATACATATTGTAATATGTGCAAACATACTGTTTTTTTTTGAAAAAATGAATTCTTTTTGCATATTTCACAAATTAACGTGTCTCTTTTCTGAATTTTATTAGACAATTATATACATATTTACACTAATAAACGTAGGTTCGTTACTTATTCGTCTCCGGTGTTCGTGTTTGGAGACCCGGTCGCTTCTGTCGGTCGTCTGGCTTTTTCTTTCACTGACCGGCGGAACTCCTCACTCCGTTCGTCGGTGAAGGAAATCCTTACCGGACCGTTCCAGACGAACCGGTCTGACGGGATAAAACCCGGAATCGGAATAGAAAGAAAAAAATTGAACCTATGTTTGTAAGTGTAAATATGTATATAACTGTCAAAATTTAATGGTGCAGGGGGGATTATATTGGACTGCTATCACTATATTTGCGTGCATTAAAAATAGTGAAGACTTACCTATGAAATCAGGATTGATATATGAATAAGGTTGGGCGGATTCAGAAAGTTATCGTTTTGTCGGGTATGGTGATGGTTGGGGTGGTTGCGTCCGTTTTCGGGCAGACGGAGGATAGTTTGGCTAATAGGCTGCCCCGTCGGTTCGTTCATGGCCTGGGAGTAGAAGCAAGACCCGAATATGTTTTTCCTACTCATCCTTTTTTGAGGGGAGAAAATCCGGAGCGGAAACTGATTCGCGGAGCTTTTTCTACTCATTTTAAATATGCGCTTCATTATCAGCCCGGAAGTATTTACGATCGGATTTATGGGAATGTTTATCAGGGAATCGGATTGGGCTGTTATTCGTTTGGAGAATCCCGGCAAATCGGTAATCCTGTTGCCTTTTATCTGTTTCAGGGAGCACGTATCGCCCGGATTTGTCCATGGCTGTCGTTTAACTACGAATGGAATTTCGGATTGTCTGGCGGCTGGAAACCCTATGATGAACAGTATAATTCTTACAATAAGATGGTGGGATCGAAGATCAATGCTTATCTCAATGCTAATTTTTATCTGCGTTGGGCACTTTCTCCCCGTTTAAGTCTGACTTCGGGAGTCTCTTTGACCCATTTTTCAAATGGAAATACAAATTTCCCCAATGCAGGGGTGAATACCCTTGGGGGAAAACTCGGTGTAGAATATAATTTTTACCGGAAAGAAGATCTGACCTCTTTACATGCAGCCGCTTCTTATCATATTCCTCCTTTTCAGCGGCATGTCAGTTATGATTTTGTATTTTTCGGTTCATGGCGGCGGAAAGGAATCTGGATGCAGGAGGGGCAATATCCGTTACCCGAGTCTTATCCGGTTTTTGGATTTAATTTTGCCCCTATGTATAACGTCGACTATAAACTTCGGCTAGGTGTTTCTTTGGATGGAGTATATGATGGAAGTGCAAATTTGTATCTTTCCGATGAGGTATATGGAGACATCGATAAGTCACAAATCAGGCGGCCTGCTCTTTATAATCAATTTGCCCTGGGCATGTCGGGGCGGGTAGAGTATGTCATGCCTTTTTTTACCGTAGGGATCGGTATGGGTACTAATTTTATCGGAAAAGGCGATCTGAGGGCTTTTTATCAAATGTTGACTTTGAAAATAGCCATGTCACGGGATACTTTTTTACATGTGGGTTATAACCTCCAGAAATTTCACGACCCCAATTTCCTGATGTTGGGAATCGGTTTCCGTTTCAACAGTAAATATGCCGCATTTTAAATTTTTACCCGGGACCATTGTTATCGCATAACTGAAAACTATCGTAAAAATTGCTCCTGATTATAGATTAGATTTTTTCTCGATAGTTAATGATGAACTAAAAAGAAATTGGCAACTTTAACAATTTTCTTTGTTTTATCACTTAACTTTGTAAGTGAAACTGGATTATTGTATCCGGACAACAATAAAAAAACATGTTGGTTTTATAATAAATCCATATCATAAAACAACTTATTATATAGAATACATGTCAATATGGAACAGGTTTATAGGACTCAGAAATGCTGAGGATTCCATCAGTAATAAGAAAATATCTGTACAATATAATGCCCTACGTTATGCCATAGTAGATGTTGAAATTGGTTTGGAAGATTACAAAATTCATGATATTGGGGCACTTCGCTATGATGGTGCAGTATATCATAAAGTTTCGAAAGAGGAACTTTTTGAATTTTTTAGTGACGTAGATTATATTTGTGGTCACAATATTATTCATCACGATGCTAAATATCTGTTCACGGATAAAACATGTCGTTGGCTTTTAGTTGATACACTTTACATCTCACCGCTATTATTCCCGGAACGCCCATACCATAGGCTGTTGAAAGACGACAAACTCATGAGCGAACAGATAAATAATCCGGTGAATGATTGCGAAAAAGCCAAAGATTTACTGTTGGACGAAATAGCACGCTGGAAGTCGTTTCCGGAGGGAAAATGCAGACTATTTGCCTCGCTGCTAAAGGACAAGAAAGAATTTGAAGGATTTCTCAGTATGGTAGGGGCAGAGTATCTCAATGAGGGATTGACCGAAGTAATAAGGGACCTTTACAAGGGGAAAATTTGTGGGCATGCAGACCTTGTTATGCTGGTCAAAGAATATCCTTGCGAATTGGCATACGCATTGGCTCTGATCGACACGACCGACCAACGTTCCGTTACTCCCGGATGGGTACTTCACCATTATCCTAAAGTGGAATTTGTGCTAAAACTCCTGCGTCATACCAGCTGTAAGGAAGGTTGTGATTACTGTAATACCCAACTGAACGTGCTTTATAATTTAAAAGCATTCTTTGGGTATGAACAATTCCGGACATATGAAGGAGAACCACTCCAGGAACAAGCTGCTCAGGCAGCGGTGAAAGGCATGTCGTTATTAGCGATATTTCCTACCGGTGGAGGAAAATCGCTTACTTTCCAACTGCCCGCACTCATGGCCGGCAGTTCTGTGCATGGGCTTACGGTTGTGATCTCCCCTTTGCAGTCGCTGATGAAGGACCAAGTAGATAACCTTGCCGATAGAGGTATTACCGATGCGGTAACCATTAACGGTTTGTTGGACCCCATTACCAGAGCACTGGCCATACAAAGAGTACAGGATGGGGAAGCCTCACTTCTGTATATATCTCCGGAAATGCTTCGCTCTAAAACTATCGAGAGAATATTGTTGGCACGCCATATTGTGAGATTTGTGATAGACGAAGCACATTGTTTTTCTTCATGGGGACAGGATTTCCGGGTGGATTATCTCTATATAGGAAAATTTATCCAGGAATACCAGCAAAAGAAAGGAAGTAGAAATCCGATACCGGTATCCTGTTTCACTGCTACGGCTAAACAGAAAGTAGTGCAGGACATTTGTGACTATTTCAAGCAAACGTTGAATTTGGATTTGCGGTTGTTTGCATCGACGGCCTCAAGGATCAATCTGCATTACTCTGTCATCCATGCTGAAACGGATGATGATAAATATTTAAAACTAAGGGGACTGGTGGCTGAATCTGATTGTTCGACCATCGTTTATGTATCCCGTACCAGACGTACGAAAGAACTGGCTAACAAATTAACTCGTGACGGTTATAAGGCATTGCCTTTCAATGGCAAGATGGAAACTGACGAAAAGATTGACAACCAGGATGCATTTATGAATGACCAGGTTCGCATCATTGTGGCCACATCAGCTTTTGGCATGGGAGTCGATAAGAAAGATGTCGGTTTGGTGGTGCACTACGATATTTCGGATTCTCTGGAGAATTATGTGCAGGAGGCAGGGAGAGCCGGTCGCGACCCTAACCTCAGTGCCCGTTGCTATGTGCTTTATGGTGACAATGATTTGGATAAGCATTTTATATTACTGAATCAGACAAAGCTAAGTATCAGCGAAATACAGCAGGTGTGGAAAGCTGTAAAAGACCTTACCCGGCGACGCATGAGAGTGAGTTGTTCTGCATTGGAAATAGCCCGGCAGGCAGGATGGGACGATTCGGTATCCGACATCGAAACCCGTGTACGGACAGCTTTAGCAGCTTTGGAACAAAGTGGATACCTGATAAGAGGAAACAATGTGCCTCGGGTATATGCTACAGGCATCACGGTGAGAAACATGGATGAAGCGAGGATGCGTATATCAAAGTCACAGCTATTTGGTAGGGATGAAATAGAAAAGACTGTCCGAATTATCAAGTCACTGATTTCACAGAAGTACATTGCCAAGGCTCAGGATGCAGAGGCAGAATCGCGGGTGGATTATCTGGCAGATATTTTGGGGTTAAGTAAGAAGGAAGTCGTATCGATTGTGGAGCGAATGCGCCAGGAAGGTATATTGGCAGATAGTAAGGATATATCTGCCTATTTGCTGGATGCCGGTGACTCGAAACGAAAATCAACGATCCTCCTCGAACGTTTTGCAAAACTTGAAAAATACATCCTTAACCGTATTCCTGACGAAGCTTTACGGATATCCTGCAAGCAGCTGAATGAGGATGCGATGAACGACGGAATCGATACCTCCAGGGAAAAGGATATCCGGACACTGCTCTACTTCCTTGCCATCAAGGGATATATCCGTAAAAAAGAAGATGCCCTCCGCAATATGGAAATCAGCCGTCAGACAGATGGGGAAACAACCCTTAATCGTTTTGAAAAACGATTGGAAATTAGTCGTTTAACTCTGGAGTGGTTATATCAATTAGTTGCTGCTACGAGAAAAGGAAATTCGGAAAAACAGATAGTTCAATTCTCTGTGGTAGAACTTCTTAATCAGATAATATCAGGTCCTCACGCCTTGTTCACTAAACTCGACAATGTACAGTTGGAAGAGGTGGAGGAGGCGCTTTTGTATCTCTCAAAAATCGGTGCGCTCAAACTTGAAGGCGGTTTTTTGGTTCTTTATAACGCCATGGATATCCAAAGAATAAAGGACAATAAATCGAGATATAAGTTGGATGACTACCGAATGCTGAATGAATTCTACAAGCAGAAGATTCAGCAAGTTCATATCGTAGGTGAGTATGCCAATTTAATGGTGAAGGATTATAATGCAGCTTTGCAATATGTGCGGGACTATTTTCAGATGGACTATAAGAAATTTATCACGAAATATTTCAAAGGGGACAGGGTAAATGAAATACAGCGTAATCTGACGCCGAAGAAATATCGACAATTGTTCGGTCACTTGTCTAAATGCCAGATGGAGATTATTTCCGACAAGGATTCTCGTTGTATTGTTGTCGCAGCAGGTCCCGGCAGTGGAAAAACACGTGTGTTGGTTCACAAACTCGCATCCCTTTTATTACTCGAAGATGTAAAGCACGAGCAACTTTTGATGTTGACATTTTCAAGAGCAGCTGCTACGGAGTTCAAACAGAGACTCATGGAATTGATAGGTAACGCTGCCCACTTTGTCGAGATAAAGACATTTCATTCTTATTGCTTTGATCTCATGGGGCGGATAGGTAACCTTGAAGCAGTTAGGGACGTTGTTGCCAAAGCTGCCGGGATGATAAATCAGGGGGAGGTGGAACCCAACAAAATCGGTAAAACAGTGTTGGTCATAGATGAGGCTCAGGATATGGGTGTTGCAGAATATACACTGGTGAAGGCTCTTATGGCTAATAATGAGGAAATGCGTGTGATAGCGGTGGGGGATGATGACCAGAATATTTATGAGTTTCGTGGATCGGATTCCGGCTACATGTATCGGTTAGCACAAGAGCCCGGCAGTAAGTTTATCGAGATGACCGAGAATTATCGCAGTGCGTGCCATCCGGTAGATTTCGCCAACAAATTTGTGAAAGTCTTGGGTAAAAGAATGAAAAGCACGCCGATTATCTCGATGAGAAAAGAGGACGGTTGGGTGAGGGTGACGCGCCATGAATCAAAATATATGTATCAGCCGCTTGTAAAGGAATTGGTTCGCTATCGCGGGAATGGAACTATGTGTGTACTCACCCAGACAAATGAAGAGGCTGTAATTTTGATGGCTCTTTTGCGGAAATGGGGGATTGACAGCAAGCTGATACAATCGATGGACGGTTTCCTCTTTTGGAACATGGTCGAAATGAGGTATTTTCTGAGGTATATAGACAAACGGGTGAAAACACCCCTGATCCCTGAAGAATTATGGGAAAATGCAAAACATGCTACCTTTTCCGCTTACGACAGAAGCCAGAGTCTGGCGTATGTGAAGCGTTGTGTAGAGCTGTTTGAACAAACCAATAAAACAAAATACGTTAGCGACTTCAAAGAATTTGTATTTGAGTCGTCGGTGGAAGATTTCTGCGATACTTCGGGAGCAGACGTTGTGGTATCGACCATTCATAAAGCCAAGGGGAGAGAGTTTGATGACGTATATATGCTCATTGCTGACCATTATGTGAAAGATGATCAGTTGATGCGTCGGTACTATGTGGGGATGACTCGTGCAAAAAATCGGCTGTTTGTACATACGAATGGGGACAACTTTAATCAGGTAAGTGCAGATGAGTATCTTATTGACCCGGAAGAGTATATTATGCCTGAAGAAGTAGTGCTGCAACTTTCTCATAAAGATGTTAATCTGAGATTCTTTAAGGAACTTAAGCAGGAGGTACTGACCTTAAGGGGAGGAGATGTTTTGAAGTATAAAGATTCCATTTTGTACGACACTTTGACCCATAAACCGGTGGCGAAGTTGTCACAAAACATGCAGAAAACCTTGTCGGAATGGAAAGAAAGAGGCTATGAAGTAAAATCTGCATCCGTTCGGTTCATCGTGGCATGGAAGCCTAAGGATGCACCGAAAGACGAACCGGAAACTGCTGTTCTGTTGCCTGATTTATTACTGAATACTATTATATCCTAATAATTCTGCAAGTTTTATTACTTGTTCACGTTTGGCAAGCCTATTACCATGCCTCTATTTTACTGAACATTGGGGTATTTATCTCTAAAACTACAGATTGTTGACGTTGCAACAACCCTTGTTCGTCCCTCAACTCTCTAATTTTATTTCTGGATAATATATTTATTTCTTTTGTATTATCAAGTAAATTTAATTGAGCTTGAAGTTCCTCTCGATTAGGAAGACGTTACTGATAGCGTGCCGCAAAAAGTTGGTTGTCTATACCTTGAAGGGCATATTCCATCAATGGCTTATCTTTCTTCGTCCCCAAAACAATACCAACCGGTGAATTATCGTCTGGTTGACAGATTTCGTTCTTAGAGTAATTTAGGTAGAGATTCATCTGACCTATATCACCATGTTTAATTTTTGCACGTTTCAAATCAATCAAGACATAGCACTTTAGAATTGCGTGATAGAACACTAAATTAACTTTGAAATGTCTGGCACCAATTGGTACGCCAATAAAGGCATCTGCCTAATTCCAATAGGAATTGCTCCATGTTGATCTTCAAAGCTTTTTCTAGTTCCGTCTCTTTGTAACGCTTCTGTTGAGGTATTTCTACAAATTCAAGAACGTACGGGGCATGAATAATGTTGGCTGGAGTTAGTACCTCATACCCCTCATTGGCAGGAGCAAGTACACCTTCTTTGTCTGTGCTGAGCGCAAGTCTCTGGAATAGTGACGAGTTGATCTGGCGTTTCAGTGCTTTGACCTTCCAACATTCTTTGATATCCTCCTTTATATAGAACTGCAACTCCATAGGATCATTACACTTGAGTAATTCAAAGTAATGGCTCACGTCAACTAGTGAGATAGCGTCTCACTTTTTGGAAAAGTTAAATACAGTTTACACATGTAATCTTGCTCAAGATAAAATTTAAGTGCGCCTTGCAACTCCGCTGGTTCCTGGAACATGATTGTCTGAATTTCATATCTCAAATTAGTAGACGTTCCCCATGGTATACGTTAAAAATCAGTAAATAACGAAAGATTGAGCAATATTAGTAAAATAAAAAGGAGTGCAATTATTTTACACTCCTTTTCTTATTTATCGTTTCAGATAGTTGCTATCTT
The DNA here is from genome assembly GCF_000980245.1 of Odoribacter sp. N15.MGS-14. Lineage (NCBI taxonomy): Bacteria > Pseudomonadati > Bacteroidota > Bacteroidia > Bacteroidales > Odoribacteraceae > Odoribacter > Odoribacter sp. N15.MGS-14. The sequence continues at coordinate 9,675 of NZ_LARE01000058.1, read as the reverse complement.
ACTTCACTTCTTCAAAGTCTACGTCGGTGACTTCCTGGTCTTTTCCGCCATTGTTCGGCTGACCGGCATTCGGGTTACCCTGAGGACCTTGCTGTGCACCGCCCTGCTGTTGTTGAGCCTGAGCGTTGTACATTTCCTGTGAAGCAGCCTGAAAGACACTGTTCAGTTTGTCGATGGCGCTGTTGATGCGGGCGACATCCTGAGCTTTATGAGCTTCTTTCAGTTCTTGCAGAGCAGATTCGATCGGCGCCTTCTTGTCGGCCGGCAATTTGTCTCCGAACTCTTTCAGTTGTTTTTCGGTCTGGAAGATCATAGAGTCTGCTTTATTGATCGTATCGACCTTTTCTTTTTCTTGCTGGTCGGAGGCTGCATTAGCAGCTGCTTCGTCTTTCATCCGTTTGATTTCGGCATCGGACAGACCGGAAGAAGCTTCGATCCGGATAGATTGCTCTTTACCGGTGGCTTTATCTTTGGCTGAAACATTCAGGATACCGTTGGCGTCGATATCGAAAGTGACTTCGATCTGAGGTACTCCACGCGGTGCTGGCGGAATGCTGTCCAAATGGAAGCGGCCGATCGTTTTATTGTCGCGGGCCATCGGACGTTCACCCTGTAAGATATGGATTTCTACAGAAGGCTGGTTGTCAGCTGCCGTAGAGAATACTTCCGATTTTTTAGTCGGGATGGTCGTGTTGGCTTCGATCAGTTTGGTCATTACACCGCCCAGTGTTTCGATTCCCAATGACAGCGGAGTAACGTCCAGCAACAAGACGTCTTTTACTTCTCCGGTCAGTACACCTCCCTGGATAGCTGCCCCTACCGCTACTACTTCGTCCGGGTTAACACCTTTCGAAGGAGCTTTTCCGAAGAATTCCTGTACTTTCTGCTGAACGGCAGGGATACGGGTTGAACCACCAACCAGAATCACTTCGTCGATATCGGAAGCTTTCATGTTGGCATCTTGCAGGGCTTTCCGACAGGGTTCGATCGTTGCCTGGATCAGACTGTCGCATAATTGTTCGAACTGGGCACGGGTCAGCGTACGTACCAGATGCTTTGGAATTCCGTTGACCGGGAATATGTACGGCAGATTGATTTCTGTAGAAGTTGAACTGGACAATTCGATTTTTGCCTTTTCAGCAGCTTCTTTCAACCGTTGGTGAGCCATCGGGTCTTTACGGATGTCTACTCCTTCGTCTTTCTGGAATTCGTCAGCCAGCCAGTTGATGATCTTATCGTCGAAATCATCCCCACCTAAATGGGTATCTCCATTAGTCGATTTTACTTCGAATACCCCGTCACCCAATTCCAGAATAGAGATATCGAATGTACCACCCCCGAGGTCGAATACTGCGATTTTCTGATCCTGGGACTTTTTATCCAAACCATATGCCAAAGCGGCAGCTGTCGGTTCATTGATGATACGTTTTACAGTCAAACCTGCAATTTCTCCTGCTTCTTTCGTTGCCTGGCGCTGTGCATCGTTGAAATAAGCCGGAACGGTGATGACTGCTTCAGATACTTCCTGACCCAGATAATCTTCTGCCGTTTTCTTCATTTTCTGCAAAATCATGGCAGAAATTTCCTGTGGGGAATACTGACGATTGTCGATCACTACCCGGGGAGTATTGTTGTCACCTCTCACCACTTCATAAGCTACTCGTTTGATTTCGTTCTGTACCTGATCGAAACTTTCACCCATGAAACGTTTGATCGAGTATATCGTTTTTTTCGGATTGGTGATAGCCTGACGTTTGGCCGGATCACCTACTTTCCGTTCGCCGTTGTCTACAAAAGCTACAATTGAAGGGGTAGTACGCCGACCTTCACTGTTTGGTATTACTACCGGTTCGTTACCTTCCATTACAGCAACGCATGAGTTGGTAGTTCCTAAGTCAATTCCTATAATCTTTCCCATAATGTTAATGTATTTTATTTACTTACTTACTATTCGTTTTTACCTATTATTCGTTTTCGGTGTGTCTGAGGTTTTGATTCAAACACATTTATTTTTTATCAAATGGCATGCCAGTGCTTTTCTCCGGATTATTTTTGTAAAAATGGCGGTTTTTTTATAAAAATGGTGAAGGGGTATGGCAGGAAAAACTGTCAGAACGGCAGTTGCCGGCCCGGTAAATCTGTTACATAAACAAAAAAGTAGTATTTATACCCAACTTCGGCTATTAGAAATAACTTATTTTTGTAAGTTGTAAATAGTAATAAAGTGAAGACACTAGAAATGACTGATTATGTACTTGAATCCCGATGTTGTGGGACAAAGTTCGCAGATGAAAAATGGGAGTTGGATTGCCCGAATCGGGATGGCGCAGCTTTGATTTTTGCCAACTATGCAAAGAAACAACTGGAGGTGAAAGAAAATCTTCCGGGATTGTATAAATATTCCGATTGGTTACCTGTTTGTCGGACACTGGACGGTTCCGGAGCACCTGTCACATACAAAAGTGAAGGTCTGGCCGGTGAATTGGGATTGTCGGATTTGTATATCACTTTTAACGGGTATTGGCCTGAAAAGGGGGCTCTGATGAGGACAGGGGCTTTCAAGGAATGTGAGGCTTATGCGGTTTGTGCCCGGATCAATGACTTGAACGATAAAGTGATGGTGGTGGCTTCGGCCGGTAATACCGCTCGGGCTTTTGCACGGGTTTGTTCCGAAAATAATATTCCTTTGTTACTATGTATTCCGCAGGATTGTATCGATGCCATGTGGTCGGCTAAACCGTTGAATCCTTGTGTGAAATTGGTCGCTACCGAAAGAGGAAGCGATTATTTCGATGCTATTTACCTGTCGAATATTATTTGTGAATTAGATAAGTTTTATCCGGAAGGAGGAGCGAAAAACGTTGCCCGGCGCGATGGAATGGGGACGACAGTACTTTCTGCCGTTACCACGATCGGACGGATTCCGGATTATTATTTTCAGGCTGTCGGAAGCGGAACAGGGGCGATCGCTGCCTGGGAGGCAAACAAACGGTTTATCGTAGATGGTCGTTACGGAAATAACCTGATGAAATTGATGGTGTCACAAAATATTCCGTTTACTCCGATGTATGATGCCTGGAAGGCCGGATCGCGGGCTCTTTTGCCGGTTGACGATACGGTTGCCCGTAAGCAGGCAGAAGAAATATGTGCTAAAGTACTTTCTAACCGTAAACCTCCTTATTCGTTGAAAGGAGGATTGTTCGACGCGCTTACCGAAACCGGCGGAGATATGTTTGCCATATCGAATGAAGAGGCGATGGAAGGTATGGTCTTGTTCGAACGCACTGAAGGGATCGATATCGAACCGGCCGCAGGAGTTGCAGTGGCTTCCCTGAAGCAAGCCATTCGTACCGGAGCTGTCGAAACCGATGCTGTGATTATGCTGAATATTACAGGCGGAGGTATCGCAAAATTTAAAAAAGAAAATAAAGTGGTTTATAAACAGCCCGATTGTGTCTTTGCACTCGATACAGATCCCGATACAATTAAAGAAACTGTGATGGAATTGTTTATTTGATCCTGCCGGAGGAGAAAACCGATTAAAGTTTTTTCCCTTAAACAGGATCGTGGTAGAATGGAATAGGTTTATAAAGTCCGTAAAGTGCCCTGGCACCTGTGGGGCTTCTTTTTAGTTGCAGAGGTTCGGAGAGTTACTGTGGTTTTAGAGGTTAAGTCTAACTGCTGTAACTTTTCGAACCTCTGTAATGATTTAAATGTCGATCTTTTTTCTGGCCAACTTTGTAACCTCGTTACTGTACACTACAGGTATTGAATTTTGTTTTATCTTTGCTGCATAAATCATACATAGGTCATGAAACACAGGAATAATCTGAAACGATTTTTGTATTTGGATTTTTATTACTCGGTTTTGCGCCGGGATTGGCGGATTTCCACTTTTCTTTCCGATCTTGTTTTGAAAACAGTGGCTGTTGTCATTGTCTCGATCGATCGTTTTATTAAAGATGCTTCGATGATCTCAGCTTCTGCTTTAACATTTTATTCTACGCTTTCTTTTATTCCTGTCGTTGCCCTGATTTTAGCTATCGCCCGTGGATTCGGTGCTGCAAAGGCATTCGAAGATTGGCTCAAAGAGCAATCTTATACCAATCCCGATGTGATGCAATGGGTGATGAATATTGCGAATAAAGCCTTGGATAATACGCAGGGAGGTGTGATTGCAGGTTTTGGTATTGTTTTACTCCTCTGGTCGGTTATCCGGATGCTTTCCAGTACCGAACTGGCTATGAACCGGATTTGGGGGGTGAAGAAGGGACGGAGTCTGGTAAAAAAATTTACCGATTACATGTCGATTCTGTTTATCGCTCCGATCCTGGTCGTATTGATCAGTAGTATGAATGTTTTTATGATGGCTAATTTGCAGGAATATGCCATGGACGAAGGATTATTGAGTTATGCCAGTGCTGCTTTGAAAGCTATTCTGACTTTGATACCCTATATCTTGGTATGGTTTCTTTTCGTATTTCTTTATATGTTCATGCCCACTACACCTGTGAAATTCAAATATGCTTTGGTGGCCGGTATTGTTGCCGGTACTGTTTTTCAAATTGTACAATGGTTCTATTTGCGTTTCCAGATCGGTGTGAGCTCGTATAATGCGATTTATGGTGGATTGGCCGCTTTGCCTCTTTTATTGGTGTGGTTACAGTTGAGTTGGAGTATCGTTTTGTGGGGAACGGAGCTGTGTTATATTATGCGCAACCGCCATTTCTTGTACCGGAATGCAATGAATGCGGATAATAAATGGGTGGATAACGTTGAAGTGACGTTGCGGATGTTGCGATATATTTCCGATTTGTATATTCATGGACAAGGAAGTCCTACGCTGGCTATGGTTTGTAAAAGACTCCGAATGAGTTCCAGTAAAGTCAGAGTAATCCTACAGGAATTGGTAGATCATAAAATCCTGGTCGAAGTAAAAGAAGACGATGATGTTTCTTATTTCCCGGCAGTGGATTTTCATCGTCTTTCTGTGGCGGATATTATTAATCGCTTATCTCATTTGGATCAGAATAAAGGTGAAGAATGGAAAGTCAGATTGGTTGGGGCAGTCAGACAGGAATTCGGTCAGGATACCTTTGCTTGAGCCTGATTTGCTCTCCTGAGCGAATGCTATTTTTTTCGGTCTGTTTGGTACTTATATTTTTTTTGAGTAATTTGGCTCAAAATTTAGAAATATGAGAAGAAAGATAGAGTTAGAGTACATTTTTTCGTCTTCTGTAAAAGTCTTGTTTTCTCGTTTAAGTACCCCTGCCGGTTTATCGGAATGGTTTGCAGATGACGTATTCCAAAAAGGTAATCAGTTTATTTTTATATGGAATGGTAGTGAGCAGCCGGCTACGCTCGTAGAATTGAAAAGTAATGCCGTGGTGAGGTTTCGGTGGGATGATGCAGAAGAGGAAGATGAATATTTTGAATTTAATATACATGTGGAGCCCTTGACCGGAGATGTAGCGCTGATTATTACCGATTTTGCCGATGAAGACGAAGTCAACGATACGATAGAGTTATGGAATAAACAAATGGATATCCTGCACCGGAACCTGGGGGCCTGATCTATACGGTTTTTGATGACCAGAGAGAGAGTATTGTAAACAAAAAAACGTACCTTTGTACCTGTTTTGAAGATTTTGATAATGTACAGGTTACTTATTGGCAAATGAAGAAACTACATATATTTATGCTCAAAAGCTTTATCGGGCCTTTTGTAGCTACTTTTTTCATCAGTATGTTCGTCTTGATTATGCAGTTTCTTTGGCGTATGATAGACGAAATCGTAGGAAAAGGATTAGAGTTTACGGTAATTGCCGAGTTATTGATTTATGTGGCGACCACTTTGGTACCCATGGCATTGCCGTTGGCAGTATTGCTTTCATCGATCATGACCTTCGGAAGTTTGGGAGAAAATTATGAGTTGATCGCCTTAAAATCAGCAGGTATTTCTCTCTACCGGATTATGAAACCTTTGATTATCCTGATTATATGCCTCACAGTATTCGCTTTTGTCTTTTCGAACAATATCCTTCCGGTGGCGAACCTTAAATTTTATAGCCTGCTTTACGATATCCGGAAACAAAAACCGGAGATGTCGTTTAAAGAAGGGATCTTTACGAACGATTTGGAAGGATATAGTATTAAAATCGATAAGATCAATAAAGAAACCGGCATGATGTATAACATGCTGATATACGAACATAAGGACGGTTCCGGGAATTATGATGTTACCAAAGCCGATTCCGGGATGATGATCAGTGATGCAAAAAGTAATCTGATGGAACTGGTCTTGTATAATGGCCATTCTTATACAGATGAGGGAATGAAGAATCCCAGTTCCCGTAAAACATTTCCTTTCAGAAGATTAAAGTTCGATAAGGAAACCGTATTGATCGAATTGCCGGGAACTGACCTGAAACGAAGCGACGAAGACGGATTTCGTTCTTATTCGATGATGCTGAATCTCAAACAATTGAGTCATTCGATCGATTCGGCACGAGCTGCATTGAAAGTGAGAAAAGCAGGAGATACGAAGAAATTATTGGCGAATAATTATCAAAGAAGCAAAAGTCCCAGTCCGCAACGGGATAGTATACTGGCCGATCAAAGCCGGGGAAAGTTCAGTGATCCCGACAGCCTTTTTACTGCTTTTGATATTGAAGAACAACGTCGGGCAGTCGATAATGCCCTGCAATATGCCAGAGAGGTAAAACAACGGAACCAGGACGATCTTCATTATTATGTGGCTCAGCAAGAGAATGTAATAAAGAGTCAATTGGAATGGCATCGTAAATTCACCTTATCTTTTGCCTGCTTTATTTTTTTCTTTATCGGTGCTCCTCTGGGGGCTATTATCCGGAAAGGGGGATTAGGAATGCCGGTGGTGGTTTCCGTGCTTTTGTTTATCATCTATTATATTATTTCGATGATGGGAGAAAGGTCGGCCAGGGAGGCTGTTATCTCTCCGGCTGCCGGGATGTGGATTTCTGCCTTTATTCTGTTGCCTTTGGGAATTATACTGACTTATAAGTCCGTGACCGATTCCGAGATGATGAATACAGAAGCTTACACAAGAGTCTTTAAGAAATTGATTGCCTTTATAAAAAAGAAGAAAAATGCCAAGTCATAAGTTGCGTATCGTCTATATGGGTACTCCCGATTTTGCTGTCCTGCCCTTGAAAAGAATTATAGAGGCTGGATTTCAGGTTGTCGGAGTCGTTACTAATCCTGATAAACCGGCCGGTAGAGGACAACAGCTTCAGGAATCCGCAGTTAAAAAATACGCCCGGGAAATCGGCCTGAAGATTCTGCAACCCGAGAAATTCAGGGATCCCGATTTTTTACAGGCGCTGGCAGAGCTAAAAGCCGATTTGCAATTAGTTGTGGCATTTAAGATGTTGCCCGAAGTGGTTTGGAATATGCCTCCCTTAGGGACGGTGAATCTGCATGCTTCTCTGCTGCCGGATTACCGGGGAGCGGCACCGATAAACCGGGCCGTAATGAATGGGGAAACCTGCTCCGGGGTGACGACTTTCCTTTTAAAGCAGGAGATAGATACCGGCAATATTATTTTTCAGGAAAAGGTGGAAATCGGCGAGGAGATGACCTCCGGAGAATTGCATGACGAACTGATGGAGAAAGGGGCGGACTTGTTGCTGAAAACCGTGCAGGCGATGGAGGCAGGGGACTATCCGTTGACCGACCAGTGTGGATTGCTGCGGGGGCGCGAAGCGGTACTCGCTCCGAAGATATTCAAAGAAGACATGAAAATCCGTTGGAACGGGAAACTGGAAACCATCTGTAACCATATCCGGGGCTTATCGCCTTTTCCCGGGGCATGGACGGAATTACAGGCTGTCGGGAAGGATGGCGGAGTGTTGACACTTAAAATATTTAAAGCCGCCAGGATACGGCAGGGCCATAATCTGCCCGCGGGGGAAGTCCGTACCGATGGAAAAACCTTTTTTGATGTATATGTGGAGGGAGGTATCGTTCGTGTGCTGGAGTTGCAGTTGTCAGGAAAAAAAAGAATGCGGACGGAGGACTTTCTGAGGGGATTCCGGTTGGAAGACTATCGGTTAGTGTGGTAAAGCGAACGATAGTGCCGGAAATATGGATGCAAGTCGGATATTGGAAGCGGTAAACGAGAAGAAGGAGGAACTTTGGCAGGAAGTTTTCGGCTGCTATTACGCGGCTTTATGCTCTTATGCCGGGCGTTTGGTGCAGGACCCGGTCATTGCCGAAGATTTGGTGCAGGACATTTTGTTGTATGTTTGGAATGGAGAACGAAAATTTCTTCAGATAGACGAGCTGACCAATTACCTTTACCGGGCTGTTTATAATCGGTCGATGATGTGGTTACGCCGCGAAAAGTGTAAATCCAGGCATCTGAACCGGTTGATGCTGGAAAACGATCCGGAATCCGATGAAATGTTTATGGCGACTGTCCGTGAAGAGTTGCTCCGGCAATTGTATCTTTATATTGATGAATTGCCGTCCGAACAGCGTAAGGTCATCCGGCTGAGCATAGATGGATTGTCCGTCAATGAAATTGCCGAAAAGTTGGGCATATCCGTCAACACGGTAAAAACCCATAAAAAGCGTAGCTTTAAACAATTGCGCGGGAAAATGAGAGGGGACGCCAGCGTGTTCTGGTTGGCGTTTTTCTTGTCTTGAAAACTTAAATAATATCCCTCCTTATAAAATACCTTCTTTTTTAAAAAAAATCAGTTTTCTTGTCACCCTTTTTCATTTGTTATGCACAATAGGTATAAAAATGAAAAAATAATGGATAAAAGTGTTGAAAAAACGGTGACTTTATTTCGGAAATCCTATGCGGGAAGACTCACGGCAGATGAGCGGGCGGAGATGGCGTGTTTGTTAGAGGACGAGAGTATGCGGCGGTTGTATGAGGAGGTGGGGGATGATGAGTACCTGATAGGAGAATTCCGGCAGTATGTCGGTTGGGAACCTGTACGGGGCTACCGGAAGTTCCGGAAGAATATGCGGCGGCAGAGCATCCGAAGAAACCTCATTCGTTTGTCAGTGGCGGCCAGTCTGCTCATGGCCTTAGGTGTAGTATGGTTGTTAGTGAAACAGGACAGACCGGAAGTCAGCGTGAAAATGGCGGAAACCGTGGTGGAGCCGGGTACCTGCCGGGCCTTTTTGCAATTAAGCAGCGGCGAGCGGATTGTTTTGGAAAAATCGGGACAACGGGATTTGCAGGAAACGGCCGGGAGTATCCGGATAGATTCGGGTAAAGTGGTTTATTCCGCCCCGGTGGCGTCGCAGCCGGAAAACGTGGTTTACAATACCTTATCCATACCCAATGGCGGGGAATACCGTTTGCTGCTTGCCGACGGTAGCGCCGTGCATCTGAATGCCGGGTCGGAACTTTGCTACCCGGTGGCTTTTGCGGCGGCGGAAAGAAAAGTATATCTGAAAGGCGAGGCCTGGTTTGAAGTGGCAAAAGATGTGGAGCGTCCGTTTTATGTGGAAACGGACGAGGTGAGCATCCGGGTGTATGGCACTGCTTTTAATGTGAATACCCATGGCCTCCGGGCAACGGAAACGGTATTGGTGGAGGGAGAAATCGGTATTTCCGGAAAGGGAAGTACCGGAGAGTGGCGGATGCGTCCGGGGCAGCTGGCCGCTTGCGACCAT
>NZ_LARE01000005.1:0-83816 GCF_000980245.1 Odoribacter sp. N15.MGS-14 | reverse complement strand
TGGAAAGATGCTCCTACAGAGGAAGTCGGACCGATCAAGGGCTTCAATATCAATATCACTTCCAGCAAGAGAGAGGATTTCTATAAAGAGACTGTCATATCCCGGGTGCAGAAGAGATGGATGGATAAGATGTATTTGTGGCCGATTCCTAAGAACGAAACGGACCGGAATGTTAAATTGCAGCAGAATCCGGGATGGGAACGCTAATTTTTAATTTAAATATGATGAAAATGATGAAATACAGACTGTTATTTTTGTACATATTGGGAATGACGGTTGCTGCTTGCAACAATGATCTTCCCGATGAGCTGTTTGTCAAGCGGGTGGTGATTGCGGAGAACGGTTTCCAGGATTTGCGGGTGGAATATCCGGAAGATGGAACGGTAAACACTCAAATTACGATTTCAATCAGTGGAACTTCCGTATTGTCGAAAGATGTAGAGGCTCAGGTAAAGGTATGCCCGGATACGTTGGATGATTATAATTATGAGCGTTTCGTCCAGGATACTATGCTTTATTATACGTTGTTACCTGAAGATTGCTATACTTTGGAGAATGAAGGAAAAGTGACCATTAAGAAAGGGGATGAGTATGCTTTGCTGTCTGTTCAGTTTGATTTGTCCAGACTGGATATGTTCAAGGATTATGTATTGCCTTTGGAGGTTTCTTCCGTGTCGGATTATGAAGTAGGTGAGCCGAAATACCGAAAGGCTTTGTTTCATTTGAATATTCTGAATAATTTTTCTTATGTCTATACGCCCTCAGGTGCAAAGGTGTATAATTCCGGAGACAATGATGATTATACGGCTTGGACAACGGATCTGACTTTGTCGACTTTGAATTACAACACCTGCCGTATGTATGCCGGTGGGGTTTACGAAACGGATACGGATCGGGACAAGTATGTGATTCAGGTAACGGTCAATAGCGACAGTACATTGAGTTATACTGCCATGACTCCGGAAATCAACTTGATGGCTGAAGGTGACGCTTCACAGAATAGGATTAGCATTTCGGAATCTCCGGATTTATTGGTACAGAATAAATCGGTGATCACGACGACCCTGAAGATGAATTACAGCTATACTTACACTTCTCCCGAAGGGTATCCTTATCATAGAAGATTCGAAGGTACATTTACGAATGACCGCACGGTTTTCAGGGATAAAGATGGAAATATACGCGAGGAATGGTGAGATCAGGGAAAGTAGAAATATGCTATAATTTTGAAATGATTGAAATGAAAATGAGAAAATTACTGTATTTAGTGTTGGGGGCAAGTTGTTTGCTTACCGCGTGTACCGAAGCTGAAAAACCGAAGAGCGATTTGCGTGCTCCGGCTTATCCGCTGGTGACTATCGACCCTTATACTTCTGCCTGGTCGACAACCGATAATTTGTATGATAGTCCTGTAAAACACTGGACCGGTAAAAATCATCCGTTGATCGGAGTGGTACGGGTGGATGGAAAGAGTTATCGTTTTATGGGAAAAGAAAATCTGCCCTTGTATCCCATTGTGGATATGGCTTCCGTAGAGGCTTGGGAAGGAAATTATACGTTGAAAGAACCGAAGAAAGGTTGGGAAAAAGTCGATTTCAATCCCAAAGGATGGACGAAAGGAAAAGCGGCTTTCGGTACGCCTGAAATGTTGTTTCTGGGTACCGAGTGGACCACCAAAGATATCTGGGTGCGCCGGGAGTTCGATCTGAATCAGGATTTGTCGGATGCCGATGTTTTCCTGAAATATTCTCATGACGATACCTTTGAACTGTACATCAATGGGAAACAGGTTGTAAAAACCGGATATGAATGGCACAATAATGTTGTGGCCGAATTGAAAGACGAAGTGAAGAAAACCCTGAAACCGGGAAAGAATGTGATCGCTGCTTATTGTAAAAACAAAACCGGCGGTGGTTATGTGGATTTCGGATTGTATGTGAAGGAGCCCGATAAGACGTTCTTTGATCAGGAGGCTGAACAGGTGTCTGCTATGGTATTACCTACTCAGACTCTGTATGCTTTCGAAGCTGGACCTGTGCAGTTGGATGTGACTTTTACCGCACCTCTGTTGTGTGACGATCTGTATCTGATGGCTCGGCCGGTAAATTATATTTCTTATGAAGTAGTCTCGAAAGACGGACAACAACACGATGTGCAGGTGTATATCGAAGCCACTCCGCAGTGGGCGGTTAACGAAACCGGTCAGCCGGTGGTTTGTGAACGGTTGGAAAAGAACGGACAGACCTTCCTGAAAGCGGGGACGAAAGAACAACCGGTACTTGCCAAACGGGGAGACGACTTGCGTATCGATTGGGGATATTTTTATCTTGTAGGAAATACCTCGGATCGTTCGGCTATGATGATCGCCGATTATTATACTCCTAAAAAAGCATTTGCTGCTAACGGAAAAGTGGAAAATACCGCCGATCGTAATTTGTCCGGAAATATGAATAAAGAGATGATCGCTCTGGCTTATAGTGAGGATTTAGGAAAAGTAGGGACCGATAAAGTGGCCGGGCATGTATTGATCGGATACGATGATTTGTATTCTATCCAGTATTTCGGTAAAAATCTGATGCCTTATTGGAAGAAAAACGGTCAGGTAACGATCGAACAGGAGTTTGCTGCAGCTGAGAAAGACTACCGGACTATACTGAGTCGTTGCGATCGTTTCGACCGTGAACTGATGGACGAAGCTGCTGCCTGTGGAGGAAAAGAGTATGCCGAGCTGTGTGCTTTGGTTTACCGTCAGGCTATTGCCGCCCATAAATTGGTGGCGAACGGAAATGGGGAACTGATGTTCTTCTCGAAAGAAAATTTCAGTAATGGTTCGATCGGTACGGTAGATATTACCTATCCTTCATCACCTTTATTCTTAAAATACAATGTCGAATTGGCTAAAGGCTTGATGAATTTCATTTTCGAATACAGTGAAAGCGGAAAATGGAGTAAACCTTTTGCCGCTCACGATGTGGGGACCTATCCTTTGGCTAACGGCCAGACTTACGGTGGAGATATGCCGGTGGAAGAAACCGGAAATATGCTGATTCTGACTACCGCTATCGCTCATAAAGAAGGAAATGCGGATTATGCAGCTAAACATTGGGATATGTTGACTACTTGGGCTGATTTCTTATTGGAAAAAGGATTGGATCCTGAAAATCAGCTTTGTACGGACGACTTTGCCGGACATTTTGCTCATAATGCCAATCTTTCGATCAAAGCGATTATGGGAATTGCCGGATACGGTAAAATGGCCGGAATGCTGGGTAAAAAGGATATCGCTGAGAAATATACTCAGGCAGCTAAAGAGATGGCCGGAAAATGGGTGGAAATGGCTGCAGACGGAGATCATTATAAATTGACCTTCGATAAAGCCGGTACCTGGAGTCAGAAATACAACCTGGTATGGGATGAATTACTGGGATTGAATATCTTTCCGAAAGAAGTCGCTCAGAAAGAGATCGCTTATTATCTCACCAAACAGAATCTTTATGGATTACCTTTGGATTCTCGCCGTACGTATACGAAATCCGATTGGATCATGTGGACGGCTACGATGGCACCGGATGTTGTGACGATGCAGAAATTTATCGCTCCGGTGTATAAATATGCGAACGAAACGGGCAGCCGTGTGCCTATCAGCGATTGGCACGAAACACCCGATGCTAAACAGGTCGGATTCCAGGCTCGTTCTGTTGTCGGTGGTTATTTTATGCCGATGTTGAAAAAGGAGCTGATGAAATAAAGAACTTTTTGTGTTATCCTAATTTGAGAAAGGGTTCCTGGGGATTGGTGCAATTTTCCGGGGACCTTTTTCTGTTTATACCGACATCTGCTAGTAATTGTACGAACGATGTATCGGTAGCGAGATATAGATTTCCAATTACCCGTAAATTAAGGAAGAATGTGTGATAAAACTTTTGTTATCCGGGGAATGAAGCTGAAATAGAAGTTGGTTTAAATCGGTTTATAAAGTTTCTGGTCTCTGTCGCTATCCTCTTGACGAAACCTCCGGTTCCGGTCATTCGTTTCAACAGCTGTAAAAAAGTATCAGCAAGGTTCAAAGACTTAATAAGCTTTTTATATACTAATTACACTAGGTTGTGTAAATCATTTTGAGAGAATCAGAAATTTTGTAATTGAATTTTATATTATTTATTGTTAATAGGAATATTTCTATTAAATTTGCAACTGTTGTATAGTTGTAGGCTGAGGGTGTTTATTCCATCAGTTCGGAGGGAAGCGTTTTTTCTAAGTCGGCAAAAAGATTACTTGAAAAATGATTAAAACGTGCCGTTTTAATTTAGTTTTTTAAGTTTATAAAGTTGTGCTTCGGCACTTAAAGTTCATCGACTCCGGTATAGTATCTTTCGGGATTTTGTTCGGGATGACATCGCTGGGGATTGTTGAAAAGTGTCGTAGGGTCTATGAACTTTATAGATTTTATAAACTAAACTTTCCGGTACGATAAATTTGAATTCTTTTGGAGGTATGACAATGTCGTTTACCCCGGTAAACGACATCATAAGTTATCTCAGGAGAATATTCAGGAACACTCAGATGGAAGTTTTAAATTTAGTACTGGTCTATTTGCAGAATCTTATGCATGCCGATGTGACTATTCATAAAGAGGAAACAGATCAGGTTTGGTTTAATGAAGCCCGGAGTATAAGTGACTTTAACAGTCATTTGATGATCGGGGAGATTATGTGCACTTCGTTTTTAGCGGATTGGGTCGAACGGGCCGGTAAAGATCCGGTGTTGATGAAAGTGATTATGGAACGCTTTAACCAGTTTAATCAATTGTATCGTTATGACGACAATTTTGGCTGGACCCATCGGTATCTGACAATCCGCGAGCAGGGAGCCCTGCTTGTCCTGAACGATTTGCCTGCAGTTACCCGGGAAACGATCGCCCATTATCTGATTTTACAGCATACCTCCCTGGAACGTCAGCAAAAATTGTTTTATTGTCGCGAATCGTTTCTGAAACAGGAGTATAAATTGAGATTGACTCCGACAGAATTGTTGGAACTTTCGTTGTCTTTGCTGGCTTCCGGAAAATTGGAAGGTGATAGTAAAAGTGTCACACAAATCGGTACGGTGCGTTTTTTGGCCGATTGTCTGGGACTCGATTTCCCGGCTAATTATGATTCGCTGATGTACCAATTGAAGGAGAGAGAACAGCTGACTAAATTTATGGACGAATTACGCCAAAGCCTGATCGCTTATCTGCGAAAGAAGAATGGTTGATTGTAAGCTTTTGAGAATGAATAGGGGGGATATAGGGGAAAATTATGTGGCCGTACACTATGATAACGATTATATTTGTCGTATATTTTTGTATTATTATTACAGTAGTAGAATGACGACTGTAATTGCAATTCAAAGTCTGAGGAATATGGCCGGAATAAAACGACAAAAGCAAAATTCAACAATAACAGAGATACAGATTGTCTATCGTTATAGGGGGAAATGCAGGGAAACAGATTGGGAGGAAAAGGTGTTGAAGTGGTTACTTATAATTGCCTTGCTATGGTTATTCGATTGATTATTAAAATCCTGCGGGTAGGTTTTAGCCTGACCCGCAGGATTCGAAGTTTATTTTTCCAGCTCTTTCCAGACTAAAGCAGCAGCTCCGTAAATGGCGACATTCTTAGTCAGTTTAGAAGGTAAGATTTTGACTTTATTGCTATAAATCTTCAAAAGATTCATTTCCATATGATCTTTTACCGGTTCGAAAAGCAGGTCGCCGGCTTTGGCCAGGCCTCCCATCAGGAAGATGGCTTCTGGGCTGGTGATGGCAACGGCGTTGGCCAAAGCTTCACCCAGCATTTTTCCGGTATATTTGAAAGTATTGATAGCGATCATATCGCCTTTTTGTGCGGCTTCGCTTACGATTTTCGCATTCATTTCATTGAAAGGAATGGATCTCAATTCGCTCGGATAGTTATATTTAGCCATCATTTTATAAGCGGTGCGTTTTACTCCCGTGGCAGATACATAGGTCTCCAGACAACCGCTACGTCCGCAACCACATTGGCGGCCGTTGGGAGAAACGATGGTATGACCGAGTTCTCCGGCAAAGCCGTCGTGTCCGTAAACCAATTCGCCGTTGACTACGAATCCACTACCCAGACCGGTACCTAAAGTGACCATGATGAAATTTTTCATCCCTTGGGCACCGCCGTAAATCATTTCACCGATGGCTGCAGCTTTGGCGTCGTTGTTCAGATAAACCGGCAGTTCGGGATAGTATTCTTTCATCATATCGCACAAAGGAATGACATCGTGCCAGGGCAGGTTCGGTGCAAATTCGATCGCTCCTTTGAAATAATTACCATTGGGTGCTCCGATTCCGATTCCTACAAAGTTGACTTCCTGGCGGATAGGATCCAGTACTTTTTCGATTTCCAGATATAATTCTTTCAGATAATCGTTGATATCTTCATGTTTAGCTGTCGGGATGTTCCCTTCTGTAAGGTAGTTCCCTTCTCTGTCGATAAAACCAAAAGCGGTGTTGGTACCACCGATGTCAATCCCTAAAGCGACGTCTTTTTTCATGATCTTGTGATTTAATTAGTAGTGCAAATATAGCCCTAATATTTAAAAATCAATTCTCCTCCCCGGACAATTTCAGCATGTTCGAGCTGGATATTGTCGATTCGTAACCCGTTCGGTTCTATTTTCCGGATAGGAACCTCTATGGAATGCCGGCCTTCGACTTTGAGGGTAAAAGTTTTTCCCTCTGTCGGTTTGCTCCGGATCTACCTGACCGTTGTATCCGGAAGTGCCGATGAACAGATTGACCGGAATATCCTGCCGGATATGGGCTGCAGACTGTAAAAAAGGATTGCAACGATAGAAAATCAACTGATTTTCATGTCCGTGTTACTATTTCTGACGATTTATTTCCGGCATTGTTTTTAGCGTTATTCAAAAATTCTTTCGGGGGAACTCCGAATTGTTCTTTAAAACATTTCGTGAAATAAGAAGAAGAACTGAACCCGACCAATTCGTAGATTTCGTTGATCCGGTATTCCTGTTGTAAAAGCAATTCGGCAGCCATCTTCAAACGGATTGTCTTCAGGTAGTCGTTGGGCGACATACCTGAGATCCCTTTGATTTTCCGATAGAAATTCGAACGGCTCATACACATGATTTCTGCCAGTGTGTCGATAGAGAAAGTCGGTTCCTGCAGGTTCTTTTGAATTTCAGCATCCAGACGTTCGATAAATTCTTTGTCTTTGGGCGAAATAGCCATCGTTTCGGCTGTAACCAAAGGTGAAGAAGCGAAAAGCTTCCGTAGTTTCTGACGGTTTTGCAACAGATTGTCTATTTGAGTCTTCAAATGTTGTACAGAGAAAGGTTTTTCGATGTAAGCATCCGAGCCGTATTGAAGTCCTTTGATTTTATCGTCGGTCGTAGTCTTGGCGGTTAAAAGGATAACCGGAATGTGACAATATTGAGGGTTGTTCTTGATGCTTTCACACAGGCTGTAACCGTCCATCTCCGGCATCATGATATCGCTGACTACCAGATCGACGTTTGCTTCCTTTAGAATGACGAGTGCCTCTTTCCCGTTCCGGGCCATCAGGATGCGGTAATATTTATTCAATTGTTCGGCTGTCAGGCTCAGCAACTCGGTGTTGTCTTCTGTTAAAAGAATACTATAGCTGCCTTTTCCTTCAAGAGCCTGGAGTTCTTTGTCCGTATCGCTTACCGGAGAGGTCAGCAGTTCCAGTTTTACCTGATCGTCTTCTTGAGTGTTTTCTTGTAACAGAGGAATGTGGGTTATAAATGTTGTCTCCGGTGTCTGTTCGTCCAGGTAAAGCCTGCCGCCATGTTTTTCTGCCAGCAATTTGGCTAAGGGCAGGCCGATACCGGTTCCGCTCCGGCTGTTGTCTGTTTGATAAAAGATTTCAAAAATTTTTTTCCTGTCCGAACGGGGAATGCCCGGTCCGTTGTCGGATACCCGGATCTCGAAATATTCCTGCTCGGTTTGTAATGTCACTCCGATCTTATCGTGGGCATATTTCAGGGCATTGCTCAAGAGATTGCTGATGATCTTTGTCAGCGCTTCCTCATCCACACAGCCGATATAAGGAGTCACGGGTAATTGGACATCCAGGGCGATATTTTTTAACTGGGCTGCCGGGGCAAAACGACTTACTATGTTGTGAAGTAATTCGTTTAAATTGTATTTTCTCAGTTTAAGCTTGAATTCGTTTGTCTCTGTTTTCCTGAAATCCAGCAGTTGGTTGATCAGGTTGAGTAAACGGTCCGTGTTTTGATTCATGGTAGTGAGGTATTTTCTCGTCTCTTCATTGCCGTCGCCGGATTGGATAATACTTTCCAGAGGCATTTTGATCAAACTTAACGGAGTACGGATTTCATGGGCTACTTGAGTGAAAAAGTTTATTTTGGTTTGATAGGTTTCTTTTTCCTGTTGTTGTCTGTATTGTTTCAGTAATTCTTCGTGTTGCCTCTTCACCCGCTTGGACCAGGACCTGAAAGTCATAATCCCCAGGAACAAGATTAAAATGGTATAAAACAGATAAGCCCAGCTGCTTTTCCAGAAAGGGGGAAGAATCTGTAAGCTGATCGAGGAACCTTCGGTATTCCATAAGCCGTCGTTGTTCGAACCTTTCACCCGAAAAACATAATCTCCCGGTTGGAGGTTGGTGTATGAAGCTTCATTTTTACCATCGGTATAGATCCATTCTTTATCGACTCCTTCCAGCATATAGGCATATTCATTCTTGTCCGGAGCCTGATAACTGAGGGAAGCAAAAGTAAAACTGAAGGTATTCTGATCGTAGGGCAGCGTAATCGCAGAAGTTTGAGTAATGGACCGGGATAAAGGGGAGTCAGGAGTATCGGGCCCTATTTCCTGATTGAAAAGGCTGAACCGGGTGATGACTACTTCCGGTATATAAGTATTTTCCCGGAAATCTTCGGGATAGAAACAGTTGAATCCGTTGATTCCGCCGAAATAGAGCTTGTCGTCGTGAGCATGCAGGGAAGAATGGAAATTGAACTGGTTACTTTGCAACCCGTCGGCTTGCGTATATAGTTTCCATTTCCGGGTCTGAGGATTGATCGATAATAATCCGGCATTTCCGGCTATCCATAAATTTCCGGCTTTATCTTCTTCGATGGCATAAACCACCGGATTAGGCAATACCTGGTTTTCCGGATCGAAAGAAGCAAAAGTTTCGGTGTCGTAATCGAATGTACACAAACCGGCCCCTTCTGTCCCGAACCAGATGTTCTGCCGGCTGTCTTCGAAAATGGTGATGATACTGTTACTGGTTACAGATCCTTTTTGGTCGGGGTTATAGTTGTAATGTGTCCAGCTCTTATCCGGGTAATGATAGCGGAAAAGGCCGGTATTATAAGTCGCAATCCACAGATTGTTTCTGCTGTCTTCCAGGATGTCGTAGATGTGGGAAGTGGTTCCGACATCGGTGATGAGTGAAAAATCCCCGGTGGATGAATTGTAACGGTTTAATCCCCAGGCTGTTCCGATCAGGATAGTACCTTCCCGGTCTTTGTATATGGAGTAAATACTGTTGTCACTGATGGTTCGGATATCTCCGCGCGTATGCTGATGATTGACGACCCGTCCGGTGGTAAGATCCAGGATGTCCAGGCCTCTTGAAAAAGTGCCTATCCATAATTTCGGACCGTCGAGGAATAAAGCATGGATATTGTGATAGCTGATACTGGCTCCCCGGGCTCCCGGCAGATAGCTCTTAATCTGGTTTGTTTTCGTGTTCAAATAGTTCAAACCACCGTCTTCTGTAGCTATCCAGATATTTCCCTGTGCATCTTCACAAAATTCACTGATGGCTTTACCGGAGATAGATCCCGATTGATAACGGGGAAAATAAGATTGGAAAGGTTTCAGGTTACGGGGCAGATAATTCACCCCTCCCAGGTTGGTGGAAATCCAGATACCGCCTTCCCGGTCTTTGAAGATATTGAAAATAGACTGATCACTCAGACTTTTCGGATTCGAAGGATCGTCCATTCGTAAAAACTGGTGGGTCGTCCGGTTGAAAAGGTACAGCCCGTTGTCCGCTCCTACGAGTAATTCGGTATCCGAATACACAAGAATACTACGGATATTGGTCACATTGGTCGTGCCGAACTGAGTGGGGAAAGTATGTATTCGATTACTTTTCAAATCCAGCATGTTCAGGCTGTTGGTGCCGAGACTGAACCATAAGGTATCGTTGTAGTAATAAAGTGCATTGGTTTCGTTATTTTGCTCCGTAGTCTGGAGGTCGGGAGAAAAGGAACGTTTATAGATTCCGTTAGGGGCGAAACAAATGATTCCTTCCTGCCGGGTGCCGATGTACATATCCCCTGAACCGGAGGAGGTAATGGATTTGATAAAAGAAGAATGTTGTGTATTTTGAATCAGAGTGTTGGTCTGGGGAGTATAGATAAACAATCCCTGTCCGAAAGTAGCTATCCAGATTGAGCCGTCGTGGCTCTGCTCTATATCGTAAACATTACTACTGATTAATACTCCGTCTTCCGTTTTATTGTCGAAAAATTCAAACTCTTCCTGCTGTGAATTGAAAATGTATATTCCCCGGTTTGTACCTACCCAAAGATTTTGTCTTTCATCTTCGAAAATGGTCCGGACAATATTATTTCCCAAAGAAGTACTGTCTTTCGGGATGTGGCGGAAAATTTTGAAGTTTTTCCCGTCGAAACGGTTCAAACCGTCACTGGTACCGAACCACATAAAACCTTGATGATCCTGTATTGTATACCATACTGTATTGTGAGACAGTCCGTTTTCTACCTGATACTTGACAAAAGAAAATTGATTGTAAGCATAAGATAGTACGGAATGTAAAAGCACGAAAAACAAACTAAGTATGATTTTCATAGGTACATCTTAGTGGTTTAAAACTGTTTTTACAAAGTAAACAATTGATTTTGGATTCTGCAAGAGCAGGAAATTGTTCTCTATTTATTCTTTGATTTTTAGAGTCGGATATATTTAGTTAATCTGTTGGTATTTAGTAGATTATGTATTTTATACAAACGTGTGCATGGTCAGATTTTGTAAAAAAAAGAATAGAGATTGCTATTTTCCTTTAAAAAAAATAGATTACTTTGTAATATACAATAGCTGCAATAAAAATTAGTAAAAAGATGAAAAGAATAAAAAATGTATTGATTTTTTTTCTGGCTATGGTAATGCTAGGAGCTTGCCGGGATAAAAAGTCTGAAAAAAAAGAGGAGGGGAATATACAGCAAGAAAATACATTTGTAAATCCGCTGAAAACGGAAGGTGCTCAATGTTGGGCGAATTATTACGATGGTTGGTATTATTACATGCAGGAGGCGGTCGATCGGTTGGAATTGTGGCGTACCCGGGATATTACGGATTTGGAACATGCGGAGCATAAAGTGATCTGGATACCGAAAGATCCGTCTAATGCTCATCATCTGTGGGGACCTGAAATTCATCCCATTGCAGGCAAATGGTATGTGTATTATGCTGCTTCCGACGATAATATGGATAATCATCAATTATTCGTATTGGAGAATAGTTCGGCAGATCCTTTCGAAGGTGAATTCGAGTTGAAAGGACGGATCAGTACGGATAAGAATAACAATTGGGCGATCCATCCGAATGTCTTCGAACACCGGGGAGCATGGTATATGACCTGGTCCGGTTGGCAGTCCCGTCGGGTGAGTACCGAACACCAATGCATTTATATCGCTAAGATGAAAAATCCCTGGACCCTGGAATCCGACCGGGTTTTACTTTCGAAGCCCGAGTTCGAATGGGAACGCCAATGGATCAATCCGGATGGAAGTAAAACGGCATATACGATTTATGTGAACGAATCCCCTCAGTTTTATAAAAGCCGGAAAGGGGATAAGATTTTCATCTTTTATTCTGCCAGTGGTACCTGGACTTGTTTTTATGCGGTAGGAATGTTGATGGCCGATGCCGACAGCGATTTGCTGGATCCGGATTCCTGGACGAAATCAACCCGCCCTGTGTTTAAACAGTGTCCGGAAAATAAGGTATACGGACCGGGACATGTCAGTTTTATCCCTTCACCTGACGGGAAAGAGGATTATCTTTTATACGACGCCCGAAGTGTAGAAAACGACCCTGCCGGTTCCCGGGATTCCAGAACACCCCGTTTGCAAAAGATCGAATGGGATAAGGACGGAATACCTTATTTAGGTGTACCTCTACCGCTTTCTGTCCGCTTGAATAAACCTTCGGGTTTATGAGTGAACGTCGGGGGCGAAATATAGAATAAGTGTAGAATAATTTTGGAAATCAGAACCGTAGAGGTGTGGTTGTTCAGGGAGATGAATATACAAAATATGTTTTAAAAAATATAGAAAGATTGTATTTCTAACTTTTTTTTGAATATCTTTCGCCATCGTTTGATTGGTGTATTTTGAATTATAATTTTTACATATGGTAACAAGGAGAGATTTTATTAAGAAAAGCGGCTTGGCTATAGCTGCTGCGGCGATGAGTGGTTCCCCTTTGAAGGCTATGATGGGAAATAACGGACAGGGAAGCGGTGCTTCTGCAGCTGCCGACGGTTATGTATGCCAACGTCCGAAACCCGAAGAACGTCATTTTACTTCAAAGGCCGTTGAAGAAGTGATCGCCGGAACGAAAAAGAAATTGAAAGATCCGAAACTGGCCTGGATGTTTGAAAATTGTTTCCCGAATACATTGGATACTACTGTTAATTTTAAGATGATCGACGGTAAACCCGATACTTTCGTGATTACAGGAGATATCGATGCCATGTGGTTGAGGGATTCAGGAGCACAGGTGTGGCCATATGTAGCTTTGTGTAAGAAAGATGAACAATTACGTCTGTTGATTGCAGGAGTGATTAATCGGCAGACCAAGTTAATCCAGATCGACCGTTATGCCAACGGTTTTACTCATGGAGCGGAATCGAGCGAATGGGCGACCGACCTTACCGAGATGAAGCCGTATGTGCACGAACGGAAGTGGGAAATCGATTCCCTGTGCTATCCGATCCGGCTGGCTTATCAATATTGGAAAGTGACCGGTGATACCAGTGTTTTCGATCAGGAATGGAAAAAATCGATGGCGTTGGTGCTGCAAACGTTTAAGGAACAACAGCGGAAAGACGGACACGGACCTTATAAATTCCAACGGAAGACCGAACGACAACTGGATACCTTGAATAATGACGGTTGGGGAAACCCTGTCAATCCGGTGGGATTGATCGTTTCTTCTTTCCGGCCTTCGGATGATGCAACGACTTTCGGTTTCCTTATTCCTTCGAATATGTTTGCCGTTGCCTCATTGAAACAATTGGCCGAGATTTCGAATAAGGTGTCGGGTGACAGTACTTTTGCTTCACAGTGTATGGCTTTGGCCGACGAAGTGCAGGCCGCTATCCATAAATATGCTATCGTAAACCATCCGAAATATGGGAAAGTATATCCCTTCGAGATCGATGGCTTCGGTAACAACTACTTTATGGACGATGCCAATGTGCCTAGTTTGCTGGCGATGCCCTACCTGGAAACTATCTCTGCGAAAGATCCGGTTTACCGGAATACCCGTAAATTGGTCTGGAGTCAGGATAATCCTTTCTTTTTCAAAGGAAAAGCAGGCGAAGGAATCGGTGGCCCTCATATCGGTTACGATATGATTTGGCCGATGAGTATTATTATGCGTGCATTTACTGCGGACAATGACGGTGAAATACGTCAATGTATCCGGATGCTGAGAGATACAGACGGTGGTACCGGATTTATGCACGAATCTTTCCACAAAGATAATCCGACTAAATTCACCCGGCATTGGTTCGCCTGGACGAATACCTTGTTCGGGGAATTGATTGTGAACCTGGTGGAGAATAAAAAGATTTCACTACTGAATAATCTATAAAACCAAATACTTATCCCTGTATTCCGGTATAGGAAATAGGGGGATAAAATTTGAAACTACACTTAATTTTTAACAGAATGGAACAAAAGAACAAGTTTATTTACATCTTGCCCGTAATGTTCGGTTTTTTCATTATGGGATTCTGTGATTTGGTGGGGATTTCTGTAACTTATGCGAAGGAGCAGTTCCAGTGGACCGAAACACAAGCCGGCTTTTTGCCGTCAATGGTATTTTTGTGGTTTTTTATCTTGTCTGTACCTACAGCCATGTTAATGAACCGGATAGGACGAAAAAATACAGTATTATTGAGTATGCTGTTCACTTTCGCCGGCATGGTATTGCCTTTCATTGATTTCAGTGAAACCTCCTGTTATGTTGCGTTTGCCTTATTGGGAATCGGTAATACCATTCTGCAGGTATCTTTGAATCCGTTATTGGCGAACGTTGTACAGGGAAAAGGGTTGACCAGTAGTTTGACGGCAGGGCAGTTTGTAAAAGCCATTTCTTCCTTTGTCGGACCGCTTTTGGCTGGATATTGTTCGGCTGCTTTAGGAAACTGGGCGCTGATGTTCCCGATTTATGCCGTGGTTACTTTGATTTCCTCCGCTTGGTTGTTCCTGACTCCGATTCAGAGAGAGAAGGTCGAAGGAGAAACCTCCTCTTTTCCTGCAACTTTAAAATTGCTGGGAGATAATAAAATTTTATTGTTATTTTTTGGTATTTTGTGTGTCGTTGGCTTGGACGTGGGAATGAATACATTGACTCCGAAATTGTTACTCGAACGAGTTCCGGGGATTTCTACCGAAAGTGCAGGATACGGTACAAGTTGGTATTTTGCTGCACGTACGATAGGTACTTTTTGTGGTGCTTTCCTGTTGGCCAAATTATCTGAAAGAGGCTATTTCCGGATCAATATGATCATTGCTATGATTGCGGTTTGTGGGTTGTGGTTCGCTACCAGCCAGGCTGCAATTCTTACTTTGGTTTGTATTATCGCTTTCGCGGCTTCCAGTATCTTCGCCGTGGTTTATTCTATGGCTATTCAGGCACGTCCCGAAAAAGCGAACGAAATTTCCGGTTTGATGATTACAGGGGTTGCCGGTGGTGCTATCGCTCCTCCATTGATGGGGATCTGTGCCGATGCTGTCGGCGGACAAGGTGGTTCAGTTACTATTATTGCTATTTGTACTGCTTACCTGTTATTCTGTTCTTATGGAATTAAAGTAGCTAAGAAATAAGTTGAATATTATTGAATGGCTTTTAACTAAAAGTCCTGGAGAATTGAAGATTCTTCAGGACTTTTTATTTACAGGAGGAGTCTGCCGCTCTCTATTTTTTCTTCCGGCTTCTGCCTACCACTTGAATACTGAGTTCATATAGGAAATAGAGAGGTATAGAGACCAGTAATAAAGTGAAGACATCCGAAGTTGGGGTGATGATCGCTGCTATGACCAGGATACCCACTAAAGCATATTTCCGGTATTGTTTCAGCATGGGAGCGGTGATCAGTCCTAATTTAGACAAAAAATAAGCGATAATAGGGATTTCAAAAGCTGCTCCCAGCAATAACGAGAGCATGGTAAAACTGCTGATGTAGGAAGAGATCGATATTTTATTGACTACAAGTTCACTGACCTGATAGGTTGCCAAAAAACGGAAAGAAAGCGGAAAGATCACGAAATAATTGAGCAAGATGCCGGTAATAAATAGGAAAAACCCCGGAATCATAATTTTCAGGCAGGTTTTACGTTCGGCTTCATGTAGGGCCGGACTGATAAAACCGAACAACAAATAAATGATGTAAGGAGAAGCGAGCAACAAACCGGCATAAAACGCAGTGCTCATATGAATCATGAATTGTGAGGTCAACTGGATATTGATCAGCTCTACATGAAAGTCTTCTACTTGCAGGGAAGGCATGGAAAAATCGGCCGCCAGTCGGTTGAAAAAACGATAGAGAATAAAATCCGACCGCTGTGGAGCCAGGACGATATCGAAAAGTAATTCTTTATTCAGAAAAGCTATACAAGCCAAAAGGATAACGGCTATGGCAATACGAAAAAATACCTTTCTGAGTTCATCCAAATGATCCCAGAAAGTCATCTCTTTCTCATTTGCTTCCTGCATGCTTTTAAAAGTTGAGAATTACTTTTTATCGTTATTATCGGGATTCAAATCATTTTCAACGCCATTCATGCCGTCTTTGAAACTTTTTACTCCTTTCCCCAAACCTTTCATCAATTCAGGTATTTTCCGGCCTCCGAAAAGTAACAACACAATCAACGCAATAAAAAGAATTTCTTGTCCACCCAAACCAAAAATCAATAATCTTTCCATTTTTTAATTTATTTATCGCACAAATTTAATGATTTCTCCCGGATTTTTCTAAGCTTATGGTTATTTTAGAACTATTTTTGTTCATTACGAATAAGAGATCGTGATTCAATTGCTATACTCCATGCTAAAGTTTATGAAATAATTTTTGGGAGATATTGATTTTATTTCTATTTTTGCAATATATTTCAATTCCATCCGACTCTGTGCGGATGATTATACTTACAAATCAATAAAATCCATAGCATCATTTCTATGTATGACATTCTGGAACTAAATGACAAATTGCTGGCAGATTTGCGGCAGATTGCTAAAACGTTAAATATCAAAAGAGTAGAGTCTTATAAAAAACAAGAACTAATCTATAAAATATTGGATCAGCAGGCTTTAGTGGCTGCTCAGTCTGAACCTGTTGTAGAGCCTGCTGCTCCCGAAGCCGCTGCTCCGGTTGAAAAAAGAGAGAAAAAACCGAGAATCCGGGTAGTTCGTCCCGGAGTAGAGAAAGTAGGTGACTCTAAAGGTGGGGTACAAAAATTCGCCCGTCGCGAAGAGAAGAAAAAAGGAGAAGTAAAGAAGGAAGAGGTGAAAAGCGAAGAGATAAAGAACGAGGAACCGCTGCGTGAAGAAGTAAAAAAGGAAACTCTAAAACAGGAAGAACCTAAAAAAGAAGAACGCCGCCGCGAAGATTTCCGGCAGAATCAAAATAACCGCGAAGAAAAATGGAGCGGAGGACGTAAAGAATTTGCCCGGAAGCCTCAGAATAATCCCCCAAAAGAGCGGGCTAATCGTTTTGTACATGAGGATATCATAGAAAAAGATCTGGATTTCGGAGATGTGATCGAAGAAGAATTCGATAAAGAAAATTACGATTACCAAGGTGAACGCGAAAACGATACGATACAACCGGAATTAGTAGAAGTACAGGAAAACCGGTATGAGGAAAACCGTCAGGAACCTGCGATTGGAAATGGAAACGGAAATACTAATCCGAACCGGATGCGGTTCGATAAGCGCGATAAATATTATGAATTCGAAGGTATTATTCTGAATTCGGGTGTATTGGAAATTATGCCCGATGGATATGGCTTTTTGCGTTCCTCGGATTACAATTACCTTAACTCTCCCGATGATATCTATGTTTCGCAAAGCCAGATCAAGTTGTTCGGTTTGCAAACCGGAGATACCGTAGAAGGAACGGTACGGCCGCCGAAAGAAGGAGAGAAGTATTTTCCTTTGATCAAGGTGGAAAAAATAAACGGGAAAACTCCCGATGCAGTCCGGGATCGTATTCCTTTCGATCACCTGACTCCTCTGTTTCCGAATGAGAAATTCAATATTACCGGTAATGGAAAAGCTACCATTTCTACCCGAGTTGTAGATATGTTCGCTCCGATCGGTAAAGGACAGCGCGGTCTGATCGTCGCTCAGCCTAAAACCGGTAAAACCGTATTGCTGAAAGAGATTGCCAACGCGATCGCTGCGAATCACCCCGAAGTTTATCTGATCATCCTGTTGATCGATGAACGTCCTGAGGAAGTAACAGACATGGCACGGAGCGTAAGAGCCGAAGTCATTTCTTCTACTTTCGACGAACCGGCAGAAAGACACGTCAAGGTGGCCAATATCGTTTTGGAAAAAGCCAAAAGAATGGTGGAATGCGGACATGATGTGGTGATCCTGCTGGATTCTATCACCCGTTTGGCACGTGCTTACAATACGGTATCGCCCGCTTCCGGTAAAGTTCTTTCCGGTGGTGTAGATGCCAACGCTTTGCATAAACCGAAACGCTTCTTCGGAGCTGCCCGGAATATTGAGGGCGGTGGATCGCTGACTATTTTAGCTACGGCTTTGACCGAGACCGGCTCGAAGATGGACGATGTGATTTTCGAAGAATTTAAAGGTACCGGTAATATGGAATTGCAATTGGATCGTAAGCTTTCCAATAAACGGATTTATCCGGCTGTGGATATTACTGCTTCCAGCACTCGTCGCGAAGATTTGTTGCTCGAGGAATATACCCTCAACCGCATCTGGATTCTGAGAAACTACCTGACCGATATGAACTCTGTGGAAGCAATGCAGTTTGTGAAAGATCGGCTTGAAAAAACAAAATCGAACGAGGAATTCCTGATTTCGATGAATGATAAATAAGAAATTAATTTCAATACTTTTTTAAAAGTGCCGGGAGTTTTTTACTTCCGGCACTTCTATTTTTTGTGGAAAAATTCTTTTTTACTTTCAGATTGTAAGTCAAAATATACTCTTACAATAAAATATGCTATTCTTATCGTTTTTTACTGCTCATTTGTATATTTGTAATAAGTCTAAATAGCACTTTGTTGATAAAATTGCAATCTCCAGATTGCAATATATTTATTTTTCTTCTATCTTTGTATGGCAAAATTGTAAGAATGAACAGTTTAGTATCGACACATATAGCTCTTTTACAGGATCGGGTATCTTCTATCCGGCGGGGATTGATGGACCGGATCGATCGGAATAGCCGTCTGATTGCGGTAAAAGGAAGCCGTGGAGTAGGAAAAACGAATTTTCTGCTGGATTACAGTAAAGAATATCATCCGCAGGATAATACCTGTCTGTATGTGAATGTCAACAATCTGTTTATCGTTAACGACGGATTGTTTCATTTTGTAGAGCATTTTTATAAGTTAGGAGGGAAAGTGTTGTTGTTGGATCAGGCCCATAAATACCCCGAGTGGGATAAAGAATTGAGGGCTTGTTACGATGCTTTCCCCGATTTGCAGATTATTTTTACGGCTTCATCAATCGTCAGGATCAAATCGAATGCCTATCTGAAAGGGATTGTCGATATGTATAATCTGAGTGGGTTGTCTTTCCGCGAATTTCTGGAATTAGAAACCAATCAGACTTTTCCGGTTTATTCTTTTGCAGATATGGTCGAACGGCATGAGGAAATCGTCGAGGATATCCTGAAACATGTACGCCCTTTGGCTTATTTTAATAATTATCTGGAATACGGCTATTATCCGATTTATCTCGAAGAGAAATCACACATCGATTATTTGCTGAAAAATATCAATCTGACACTGGAATTCGATATTCCCTATGCCAGCCAGATCGAGTTGAAATATTTAGTGAAGTTGAAACAATTGCTGTATATCGCTGCTAAAGATAATACCTGTAATGTGAATATCAGCAAGTTGAGCGGACTGATCGGCGTATCGAGGGCTACTGTGCTCAATTATCTGAATTACATGAAAAATGCGCGTTTGCTGACTTTATTGTATGATACGGATAATGACGATGATTGTGGGAAAAAGCCAAAAAAATTGTATATCCATAATCCGAACTTGCTGAATGCAGTCTGTCTGGAGGATGTGGATACGACTGTGTTAAGAAAATCGTTTTTTCTGAGTCAGTTATGTCCGATGAGCCGTATTACTTATACCGAACGTGCCGATTTTTTGGTAGACGGTAAGTATCGGATTGCGGTTTGCGGAGAAGGGGAAGGACAGAAATTCGATTCCTCTTTGGTAGTTATGGAAGACATGATCGAACGGGGCAAAGGGAATATAATGCCGCTTTGGTTGGCGGGTTTTACTTATTAAGGTTAAAAGCTATAGGCTGAGGGCTGGAATAAATATAGAGTAATAACAAGATAAATTGGACACCGGAAAAGGGGTTCAATTTGGAATTAAATAAATTTAATTTTATAACGATGGCAAAAGAGAAAAAATTTATCACTTGTGATGGTAACGCTGCTGCTGCACATATTGCGTATATGTTCAGTGAAGTATCGTGTATCTACCCGATCACTCCATCTTCACCGATGGCTGAGAACGTTGACGAATGGGCGGCTAAAGGAAGAAAGAATATGTTCGGGGAAACCGTTCGTGTCATTGAGATGCAGTCTGAAGGCGGTGCTGCCGGTGCTGTTCATGGTTCACTGCAAGCCGGTGCCCTGACTACTACCTATACCGCATCACAGGGATTGTTGCTGATGATTCCGAATATGTATAAGATTGCCGGAGAATTGTTGCCTTGCGTATTTCATGTAAGTGCGCGTGCTTTGGCTGCTCATGCATTGAATATTTTCGGAGATCATGCCGATGTATATGCTGCTCGTCAGACCGGATTCGCTATGTTGGCTTCAGGTTCTGTACAGGAGGTAATGGATCTGTCTGCCGTTTCTCACCTGACAGCTATCAAATCACGGGTTCCGTTTGTGAACTTCTTCGATGGTTTCCGTACTTCTCACGAAATCCAGAAGATCGAAGAATTGCAGATGGAAGATATCAAAGGATTGGTGGATATGGATGCTTTACAGGCTTTCCGCGATCGTGCACTGAATTCTGAAAATCCGGTTACCCGGGGAACAGCTCAGAATCCCGATATCTATTTCCAGGGACGTGAAGCTTCGAATAAATTCTATGATGCCGTACCGGATATGGTGGCTGACTATATGGATAAGATCAGTGCGATCACCGGTCGTAAATATCGTCCGTTCGATTACTATGGAGCTGCCGATGCAGAAAATATCATCATCGCTATGGGATCGGTTACCGAGACTATCCGTGAGGTGATCGACTATGAGAATGCAAACGGTCAGAAAGTGGGTATGATTGCAGTTCACCTGTATCGCCCGTTCTCTGCTAAATATTTTATGGAAGCTGTTCCGGCTACGGTTAAACGGATTACAGTGTTAGACCGTACCAAAGAACCGGGAGCTAACGGTGATCCTTTGTATCTGGATGTGAGAGATATCTTCTATGGTCAGGCTAATGCTCCGGTGATCGTAGGTGGACGTTACGGTATGGGATCTAAGGATGTTACTCCTTCTCAGATTATTGCCGTTTACAAAAATATGGAACGTAACGAACCGAAAAACCAGTTTACGATCGGTATCGAAGATGACGTTACCTTCCGTTCTCTGCCTGCTGAAGCAGATGTTAAAATGACTCCTGCCGGAACTTATGAAGCTAAATTTTATGGGCTGGGATCCGATGGTACGGTCGGGGCGAACAAAAATTCGATCAAAATTATCGGTGGAGCTACCAATAAATATTGTCAGGCTTATTTTGCTTACGATTCAAAGAAATCAGGCGGTTTTACGGCTTCTCACCTGCGTTTCGGTGATTGTCCGATCCGTTCTACTTATTTGATTACTACTCCTGATTTCGTGGCTTGTCACGTACCTGCATACATCCATATGTACGATGTATTGAAAGGACTTCAGAAAGGTGGCTCTTTCCTGTTGAACTCTATCTGGGATGAGGAAGAGACTAAAAAACACCTGCCGAACCATATGAAACGCTATCTGGCAGAAAACGAGATCAATTTTTATATCATCAACGGAACGAAGATCGGCCAGGAATTAGGGTTGGGCAACCGTACGAATACCATAATGCAGAGTGCATTCTTCAAAATTACCAATGTTATTCCTTATGAAGTGGCTGTCAGCGAAATGAAACACGCTATCGACAAGTCATACGGTAAGAAAGGTGAGGCCATTGTCAATATGAACTATGCAGCTGTTGACGCAGGAGGTAAAGAAGGTAACCTGATAAAGGTAACTGTTCCTGCCGAATGGAAGAACCTGCCGGATGATGAGATCAAACACGATGAAAACCGTCCGGAATTTATCCGCAATATCGTCGATGTGATGAATGCACAGAAAGGGGATGACCTGCCTGTCAGCGCATTCAACGGTTATGAAGACGGTACTTTCCCTGCCGGAACCGCTAAATTTGAAAAACGCGGAATTGCTGTAAACGTGCCCGAATGGCAGGTAGAAAACTGTATCCAGTGTAACCAGTGTGCTTATGTTTGTCCTCATGCTGCTATCCGTCCGTTCCTGATGAGCGACGAAGAGCTGGCTGCAGCTCCTGCAGGTACTCAGGCTAAACCGGCTATCGGTAAAGAATTGGCCGGTTATAAATTCCGGATTCAGGTATCTCCGCTCGACTGTACCGGTTGCGGTAACTGTGCCGATGTATGTCCGGCCAAGACCAAAGCTTTGGTGATGAGACCGCTGGAATCTCAGATGGTGGAAGAAAACCGCTGGGAATATATGGATAAAAAAGTAGGATACAAGAAAGTAGTTGAACCGAATAATGTGAAAAATTCACAGTTCACTCAGCCGTTGTTCGAGTTCTCCGGTGCTTGTGCCGGTTGTGGTGAAACTCCGTATATCAAACTGATTTCTCAGTTGTTCGGGGAACGGATGATGGTGGCCAATGCTACCGGATGTTCCTCTATCTATGGAGGTTCTGCTCCTTCTACTCCTTATTGTACCAACTATGAGAGCGGACGTGGACCGGCCTGGGCGAACTCATTGTTCGAAGACAATGCTGAATTCGGATTCGGTATGGCCGAAGGGGCTAATCGTCTGCGCGAACGGGTAAAACGGTTGGCTGAAGAAAATCTGAATAGCTTCTCTGCCGATACTCAGGCGGCTATCAATGCCTGGATCGAAGCTTACGAAGACGGCGACAAGACCCTGGCTACCAGTGATGCGATGGCTGCTGCTTTAGCTAAAGAAACAGCTCCTGCCGCTAAAGAGCTCCTGATCCTGAAAAACTACTTTACGAAGAAATCACAGTGGATTTTCGGAGGTGACGGATGGGCTTATGATATCGGTTACGGTGGTGTCGACCATGTCTTGGCCAGCGGTAAAGATGTAAATATTCTGGTGGTAGATACCGAGGTTTATTCCAATACCGGAGGTCAGTCGTCTAAATCTACTCCTGCAGGTGCTGTTGCTAAATTTGCTGCCAGCGGTAAACGGGTGCGTAAAAAAGACCTGGGTATGATGGCGATGTCTTATGGTTATGTATATGTGGCACAGGTGGCCATGGGTGCCAACCAGGCTCAGTATATGAAGGCGATCAAGGAAGCAGAGGCTTATCCCGGACCTTCTTTGATCATCGCTTATGCTCCTTGTATCAATCACGGTCTGAAAGCCAGCATGGGGAAATCACAACAGGAAGAGAAGAAAGCTGTAGAATGTGGTTACTGGCAGTTGTACCGCTACAATCCGATGCTTGAAATAGAAGGGAAGAACCCGTTCCAGTTAGATTCTAAAGAACCCGACTATACGAAATTCCGTGAATTCCTGATGGGAGAGGTGCGTTTCAACTCCCTGATGAAAGCTACTCCGGAAGAAGCAGAACGGTTGTTCCAGGCAACGGAAAACGATGCGAAATGGAAACTGAACGGCTACAAACGTTTGGCTGCTATGGAATACGGTAAGTAAATCCGGGCGAGCCTGTTTATAAGAAAGAGGTGTTGGAATCGACAAGTCGATTTCGACACCTTTCTTTTTTATTTTTCATTATATATATTATATATTTGTAATCCCTCTATTCTGTGTCCGGCCTTGTCAAAGTGAGTATTTATTTTGCGGAATGGTAGGGATACCATCGGTTCGGCGGTGGTGAAAGATGGGATGTTCGGGTTCGAGGGGCAAGTTTCAGAACCGTTTTACGGGTACATTTCCATTGAAAAGAAAGACGGAGAGTGGGGAGGTAAAGCCTTTAGCCTGTTTGTCGAGAATTCGGATATCCGGATCAATGGAGGGAAGATTTGTTTAAAGTACGAATCACAGGATCACAGTCGGAAGACCTGTATAATATTTAGGTAACAGATAGATTCCTTGTATGAAGAGCGGAATGAATTGTATACGAGATGTGGAGCGTATATTCGGGATATTTATACGAAGGTGTATTTTCGGAAAAATGTATCGCTCCGGGGATCGAAGTGGAAAAACAAAGTCAGGTTTTGGAAGAAAAGCTGGCCGAGCGTTGTAAGTTGGCCAAAGGAAGGCCCTGCGTCGACTTCAAAGTGGTGGATGTGAACGGAAAAGAGGGGATGTTTTCCGATTATGTGAAGCCGGGTAAGTATAATATGCTGGAAGTATGGGCATTGTGGTGTGGCCATTGCCGGGTGGTAATTCCACACTGAACCTCGATCTGCTGCTGGAAACGCTTTACGGTGAATGATGCCGGGAAGGTATTTGTAAGGGGGCGACGGGTTGTCGCTCCCTGTTTAATTATAAATTCGAAAAGTATGAGAACGATTTGTTGTGTATTCTTGTTTTTCTTTTTATGTGCGGGAGGATATGCCCGGCAGAAAACTCCGGCAGGACAGATTTTCCGGACAGAGCCTTGGCTGCAGAGCCTGACAGAACGTGGAGTTACGGTCAGCTGGCTGACTCATGTTCCAGTATACAGCTGGGTGGAATACGGTACGGATACCCTGGAGCTGGAGAAAGCCCGGACGATGCTCGACGGACAGGCCGTTTGTAACAATCATATCCACAAAATCCGCCTGGAAAATCTGGAAGCCGGCAAGACCTATTATTACCGGGTTTGTTCCCGGGAAATCCTGGAATATGCAGCGTATAGCAAAACCTTCGGCAATACGGCTGTTTCGCCGTTTTATTCTTTCCGGGTGCCCGGCGAGCGGGAAACCGGTTTTACTGCTCTTGTTTTCAATGATATTCATCAGGAGTTTCAGACAATGGCAGCCTTGTGCGAACAGATAAAAGGGATAGACTATGATTTTGTGATCTTCAATGGCGATATGCTCGATGCTCCGGGAGATGAAGATGAGGTCGTGAAGGCATTCTCGTTTTATCATAGCCTGGTCGGAGCTACGGAAAAACCTGTCTTTTATCTGCGAGGCAATCACGAAATACGCAATGCGTATTCTCTTCACCTGAGATGGTTGTTGTACTATATGGGCGAGAAGACTTACGGTGCTTTCAATTGGGGAGATACCCGGTTCGTTCTGCTCGATTGCGGAGAAGACAAAACGGATGAGCATTGGGTGTATTACGGATTGAACGATTTCAGTGGCTTTAGAGATGAACAGACGGAATTTTTACGGCGGGAATTGCATTCGAAAGCCTTTCGGCAGGCCGGGAAAAAAGTGTTGGTGCATCATATTCCGCTTTGGGGAAACGAGACCGATTACACGCCTTGCCGGGAATTATGGGGCGATTTGCTGAAAAAAAATCCTGTCGATGTATCGTTGAATGCACATACCCACGTCTATGCTTACCATCCGGTCGGCAGTCTGGGTAATCCTTGCCCCGTAGTGGTCGGTGGAGGGTATGAATTGGACGAAGCCACCGTCATGATGTTAACCAGGAAAGGAGATATGTTGAAATTGAAAGTGTTGGATACGAAAGGACACATTTTGCAAGAACTTGAATTGTAGACGATTACTTAAAATGGAAAAGCTTCTCGTATTTATATGTATTTTTATGAGATAAATGAGGTAAAAGCGACGTGTGGTGATTCCTGGATAACCGATCAGGAGGAAGCTTTGTTTTTATCTGTGTATGAATGGATAATCTGGATAGATTAATTGAGAAATTCTTTTATTTTTTGTAATAGAGTTTGTGCTTTTATCGGTTTTGACAAATAACCGTTGAAACCGTTTTCCAGAATTCTTTTTTCATCTTCGGTGAAAGCATAAGCCGTTACGGCGATAATGGGAATATCGGCCGATGATTTACGAATTTCCGAAGTGGCTTCATACCCATTCATTTCGGGCATCTTGATATCCATCAAAATAAGCTGAGGATGATGGCTTTGGAAAAACGCTACGGCTTCTCGTCCGTTTTGCGCATGAATCAAGCGATAGGTATGCTTTAAAAGGATCTCGATCAACAGATAATTACTCGCATTATCCTCTGCTACAAGAATTAAAGGCCTATCGTCAATGACATCTCCCATATAGATTTTATATCCTAAGTGCTTAAAAAGTGGTGAAAATAATCACAAAGTCAAAGGTACGATTAACCGGATAATAAATTCTTCGAAATAAAAAACGAAAAGTACAACGTGAAAAATAATTTTTGCATTGATTATGAATGATTTATCAAAAATGATTCCC
The DNA here is from genome assembly GCF_000980245.1 of Odoribacter sp. N15.MGS-14. NCBI lineage: Bacteria > Pseudomonadati > Bacteroidota > Bacteroidia > Bacteroidales > Odoribacteraceae > Odoribacter > Odoribacter sp. N15.MGS-14. Next base: position 57,655 of record NZ_LARE01000005.1, on the reverse strand, counting down.
GGTTAAAATAAGATGTAAAATTTATTTTTTAATGTTTGATTGTATCCAATTTAATCGTACGTTTTATTCATTCGGAAATTCTTGAAAAAGAAAGAATTGTATGGGAGAAGATGAAAGAATTTTGATCCGTAATTTCTTGCATAGTGCCCGTTTATCGGGGGAAGGATGTGTCAGTTTTGAATCCGTACATCGGGTATTATAAGGCGGCAGCGATAGCGCAGAAAGCCCACCGCGAAGGAATTACCTTGCGGCAGGCTGCGATTGGGTCGGGTGAGGTTACGGCAGAGGAGTTCGATCGCTGGGGCGACCCGGCCCGGATGGTGGGGGAAAGCTAATCGACGGCTTCCACACGGATGGCATCGACGTATAGCCCTTTACCTTCGACCGGATCCATGTAATTACGGATTTCTACCCGGAGCTTGGTGGCGTCCGCCGGTGCCCGGAATACTTTTCCGGCATAGGCATCGATATAGCCCGAAGTCTCGTATTGGTAACTCGGAGAATGAAGGGCGTCCGAAGGCAGGTTTTTACTGCCTTTCATCCAGGTACACCAGCTGCGCCATTTGACCTCGTGAGCGGGTGCATTGACGTACATCTTCAATTGGTAACATTGACCACCCGTCACAGGAATGTCCTGATAGAGGTAAGTTTTACCTTCTATTCTTACCGCTTTACTTCCCTCCTGGGTCGGAGAGGTGACGCTGACTATCCGGGGAGTATATTCTTTACTGGAAACATCTGCATTCCAGTGATCGGGAAGATCGTCAATAAAATCGCTTTCAAAGCTTCCGTTTAGAACGAGGTTCGTTCCATTGCCTACGCCTGTACAGGGACCTTGGGGCTTGTCGACTTCCCAATCCGCTTCCTGCAGGATCGTTTCATCCCAATCTGCGAGTCGGGTGGTGATATCCAACTCGCTGGTGGCAGCCGGGTCTTTGAAAATGGCTTTGATCTCCGTTATCCGGTTGGCTAATATGGATTCGATGGGATGCTCCGGAGTGACAAATACCATTGAATTGGAAGAAAGGGTCAGAATAGCCTTTTCTTTTGGGGGAAATACCAGCAAAGTCGTCACCGAAGTACCGTTCTCGTCCGGTAAACCGATATTTTTAGTGATAGAACAATCGCCTTTATATTCTCCGGTCAGACTCATCTTTTGAGAGATATTACTTAGATTGATTTGTAAATCGGTTAACCATTCGGGAATATTCTCGATGGTCACTCTCAACATTCCGACTTTTCGGTTGAGGTCGAAAACGGCGCTGTTGTCGCCGTCCTGGGCCACGGTGAAATCACTTTGCCCGAGTAGATGATCTCCGGTTTCTGTTTTACCCGATTTCAGGAATATTTCGCCGGGCGGAAGATTATCGGTATATTCCCAATTTTCGGTTTCTTCGGCATTTGTAACGCAATAGCCGGTATATGTGCCGGGAAAAAGCTTCAGGTGAAGGACATTGTTGTCCTCTTTTTCGGGATTGACACTGTACCGGCTCATGCTGGAATGAACCTGATCGTAAACAAAAAACTGATACACTGAGGGAGAAGCTGTAATGCCGGACAGGCTACGTGTTCTGACATACATGGCGACATCTTGTTTGTCACCGTCACCAGGCCAGGGGTCCATCGAATGATGACAACCGACAGCCATAACTACCGCTAAGATATAAATCATGCGTTTCATGGTGAAAAATTTTTAATGAAATAATTAAAACAAGCAGCATTCAGGAGAGAAGAATGCAAGGAGTACAACCACTATAAAATTAAAGAAATTAGATAAAATAACCAAATTATAATTGATAAATCTGTTTGAAAAACAGGATATAATTCAAATTGAAGTGGAGATGACAATGATAAGCTATAACATGTAAGCAAAAAGAAATAAAAAAATAAGTATATGGATGTGTTAATATGTAAAAATCCACAGGATTCCGTTTCCGGAGTACTGTGGATTTTAAGCGATCATAAAAGGTTCTAATCTAATTCTTTCAGTATTTTTTCTACGTCACCCGGAACAACGCGTCCGAATACTTTTTCGCCGATCAACACGACGGGAGCCAGGCCGCAAGCCCCGACACAACGCAGACTGGACAAAGAGTATTTACCGTCGGGAGTCGTTTCGCCTACATTGATATTCAATATCCGTTTAAATTCATCCAGTACTTTTTCAGCTCCCCGGACATAACAAGCGGTTCCCATACATACGGAAATCGGATGTTCACCTTTGGGGGTCATAGTAAAGAATGAATAAAAGGTGACTACTCCATATACCTTAGATACCGGAATATTCAGCTTGTCGGCAACAATCCGTTGTACTTCTGCCGGAAGATATCCGAAAAGATGCTGTGCTTTATGTAAGACATTGATCAGTTCTCCCGGCTGATTTCCATGAGCATCACAGATTTCGAGTAACTTGTCTATTTTATGCTGAGGTAATTGTATTTCGCTCATAGTTTTCAATTAATGGGTTGCTTTATTAAAATAGTGGGTATGTAATAAATGATGGGCTTTTTCGCTCAACGGCTTTCCGAGATATTCTTCATATAATTTGATAATATCCGGGTTTTCATGAGATTTCCGTAGCGGTTTATGCTCGTCTTCCTGATAGAGGGCCTGGCTGCGGGCTTTTAATAAAGCCGAATTGCCATGATGTAAAGGTTGGCCTCCTCCTCCGATACAACCACCGGGACAAGCCATGATTTCGATCGCATGGAATTCGGATTTTCCTTCCCGGATTTCATTCAAAAGTTTACGGGCATTTCCCAATCCATGAGCAATACCGACATGGAGTTCTACTCCGTTGAGTTTAATAGTTGCTTTTTTTATGTTCTCCAGACCCCGTACTTCTTTGAAATCTACTTTGTCGAGTGTTTTTCCGGTATAAAGTTCGTAAGCTGTTCGCAATGCTGCTTCCATCACACCTCCCGAAGCTCCGAAGATTACTCCGGCACCTGTAGATTCTCCCAAAGGATGATCGAAATCTTCGTCCGCCAGGCTGTTGAAATCGATATTGGCCCGTTTGATCAGACTGGCTAGTTCCCGGGTAGAAAGAGAGTAGTTGACATCGGGATCGCCCTGTGTTGCGAATTCTTCCCGGGCACATTCGTATTTCTTAGCCAGACAAGGCATAATAGATACAACGATCAAATCTTCCCGGGGAATGTTCATCTTTTCTGCCCAATAGTTTTTAGCGATAGCACCGAACATTTGTTGGGGTGAACGTGCGGTCGACGGGATATCCAGCATATCGGGGAACTGATGTTCGAAGAAATTGACCCAGGCCGGACAACAAGAAGTCAGAATAGGGAGGCATACGTCTTTATCACCCTTGAGATAACGGGTCAACCGATCCAGTAATTCGCTTCCTTCTTCCATAATGGTCAGATCGGCAGCGAAATCGGTGTCGAACACTTTGTCGAAGCCCAATTGTCTTAAAGCAGCTACCATCTTTCCGGTAACAGAAGTGCCGGGTGTTAAACCGAATTCCTCGCCGAGTGCAGCCCGTACTGCCGGTGCCGTCTGTACGATAACGGTTTTTTTCGGATTACTCAGATCGCTGATCAGCCGATTCGTATGGTCGACTTCGGTCAGTGCTCCTACCGGACATACGGCGACACACTGACCACAGAAGGTACAGGCTGAATTGGATAAAGGTTCGTCGAAAGCCGGAGCTATCGTTGAAATGAAACCACGGTTTACAGCACCGAGTGCCCCTACGGTTTGCACTTCATTACACATCATCTCACAACGACGGCAATAAATACATTTGCTCATATCGCGGACAATCGATGGAGAGGTCTCTATCGGGAGAATATTCCGCTCACCGGCAAAGGGTATCTCGCGGATTTTTAATTTAACGGCCAGGTTTTGTAATTCGCAATTCCCGGATTTCGGACAGATCAGGCAATCGTTGGGGTGGTCCGAGAGAATTAATTCCAGTACGGTTTTCCGGGCATTGAGCACCCTGAGGCTACTGGTTTTTACCTTCATGCCGTTTTCACAACGGGTAGCACAGGCCGGAGCCAGGTTTCTCCGTCCTTCGACTTCGACGACACAAATACGGCAGGAAGCCGGAAGGTTGGTGATACACATGTCTTTCAGATTCATATAGCATAAGGAGGGGATTTGAATACCTACTCCCCGGGCTGCTTCGAGAATCGTCGTTCCTTTGGCCACCTCTACGATATGATTATCTATTTGCAGAGTTATATTTTGTTCCATGTTTTTTCGTTATGGGCTGTTATACTTCGGTTATCCGGCACTTATCGCATTAAATTTGCATTTATCTTTACAAGTACCGCATTTGATACATTTAGTCGTGTCGATGAAATGGGCTTCTTTCCGTTCGCCGATGATTGCATCTACCGGACAATTACGTGAACAGAGGGTACATCCTACACATAGTTGCGGGTCGATACGGAAAGATAACAACGCCTTACATTTTCCGGCAGGACATTTGTGATCCCGGATGTGAGCGACATATTCGTCATAGAAATGTTCCAGTGTAGACAGTACCGGATTGGGAGAGGTCTGTCCCAAGCCGCAAAGAGCCGTATCTTTAATCACTTGGCTCAGGTTACGGAGGTTGTCGAGATCTTCCATCGTGCCTTTCCCTTCGGTGATCCGGGTTAAGATTTCCAATAACCGTTTGTTGCCGATCCGACAGGGAGAACATTTTCCACAAGATTCTTCGACGATAAATTCCAGATAGAACTTGGCGACAGCAACCATACAATCGTCTTCGTCCATGACGATCATGCCACCGGATCCCATCATCGAACCTGCTGCCAGCAAGTTGTCGAAATCGATCGGAGTATCCAGATGTTTCTCCGTGAGACAACCGCCCGAAGGACCTCCGGTTTGTACGGCTTTAAATTTTTTACCATTTTTGATTCCTCCCCCGATTTCATAAATGACTTCCCGGAGAGTAGTACCCATAGGCACTTCGATCAGGCCCACATTATTGATTTTACCGGCTAATGCAAATACTTTGGTTCCTTTCGAACGTTCTGTTCCGATAGAAGCAAACCAGTCGGCCCCTTTGTTGAGAATGACAGGAATATTGGCCAGTGTTTCGACGTTATTGACATTCGTCGGTTTATTCAAATAGCCCGATTCTGCCGGGAAAGGAGGTTTGGTCGTGGGCTCGCCCCGGTGTCCTTCCATCGAGTGGATCAAAGCGGTCTCTTCTCCACAGACAAAAGCACCTGCACCATAACGGATTTCTATATGGAAAGAAAAATCGGTACCGAGAATATTTTCTCCCAGCAGCCCGTATTTTTCAGCTTGTTCGATCGCGATACGAAGCCGTTCGATAGCCAGAGGATATTCTGCCCGGATGTATACCAGTCCTTTACTGGCACCTATGCTGTAACCGCAAATGGCCATGGCTTCGATCACGGAGTGCGGATCCCCTTCCATAATCGAACGGTCCATAAAAGCTCCCGGGTCCCCTTCGTCGGCGTTACAAACGACATATTTTTGATCGGCCTGGTATTTGCGGGCAAATTCCCATTTCAGACCGGTAGGGAAACCGCCGCCACCCCGTCCACGCAATCCGGATCGTTTGATTTCGTCGATAACCGCTTCCGGAGTCATCTCTGTCAGACATTTGGCTAAAGCGCTGTAACCGTCACGACCGATACATTCTTCAATGTTTTCCGGATCGATAAAACCACAGTTACGCAAAGCGATGCGTAATTGCTTTTTATAAAATTCCATGTGTTTGGAATCGCTGACCGTCACTTTTTTAGACGGTTCTTTGTATAATAACCGTTCTACCTTGCGGCCTTTAATGATGTGTTCGTTGACGATTTCTTCGGCATCTTCCGGTTTTACCTGTACATAAAAGGTATTGTCAGGCATGATCTTGACAATAGGACCTTTCTCACAGAAACCGAAACAGCCGGTAGCGATGACCTGTACTTCGTCTTCCAGAGCACGTTCTTTCAGACAATCTTCCAGTCGGCAGATGATATTTTTACTGGCTGACGCACGGCAACCGGTCCCTCCACAGACAAGAATATGCATTTTATAACTCATAGATGGGGTTGTTTATCGATTAATAGTTGAAAATATTTAGCACGTTATAGAATCAGATACTTTGGTAATTAACCGGGATAATCCCTTCGACCAATTCGTCGTTTTTCAGGTATTTCTGGATGATCTCTTCTGCTTTAGCACAGTTGACATGACCGAATACGATCGGTTCTTTTCCCGGTTTGGTGATTTCTACCGTGGGCTCTGCAAAGCAGTAACCCATACAGCCGGTTTGAGTGACTACGGCCTGAATACCGTTTTTTTCAAGATTGTTCAGAAAGTAATTCATCGTTTCCTTACTACCTGCTGCTATTCCACAAGTGGCCATGGCGACTTTGATCTGAATCAGATTTTCAGGATGCTCGCTTTTTTCGCGCAGATCGATTTTCGATTGAACGTTATCCCTGATTTTTTTCAGGTCGGCGAGTGATTTTATTTTTTCCATATAGCTGTTATTAGGTGATAATTGATTTTATGATTGCCTGATAGACATGCTTTGATCGGCATGTATTTCTTTGAGATTCTCCCGGATTAAATTTTGTATGGCCGGAAGAATTTCGGGATGTCCCAAAGGTACACCTTCCAGCACCTGTATGATCTCTTGGGTATCGAACCGGTATGTACCGCTGGGAGTCGAATGATCGTAGCTGAAATGGATGGCCGGATTGGCGGCTGCCAATAGCGTAAGCGTTTCTGCTACATCTCCCAAAGGAGGACGGTCCAGATGGGAATGACCGAAACGGGCTGTGAGAGTAGTCCCTTGACCCGGCTGTGAGACGATACTAACTTTTCCTCCGGTTCGTTCGGCATTTTGCTGGAGCAAGGGAATTCCCAGGCCCACTTTGCGTACTGTCCGGCTGGTAAAAAAAGGATCCCTGACCCTTGCCAAAGTCGCCTCATCCATACCGCAACCGTTATCCTGAATTTCAATAAGAAAGAGATCTGCCTCCGGATCTTCGCAAATCCGGATCTGAATCCACGAAGCCTCTGCCCGGATAGAATTCTGGACGATATCCATCATATGAGAGGACAAATCTTTCATGAATAGGTTATATTCTTTAACTTATTGGGATAATAAACTTTAAATATTTATTTCTGGCCTCAAATTTAATTTAAATTCATAAAATTACAACGATTGCAGGAGTGAAATTACGTAATTAAATTCCGGATAGATTGCCGGATGTTTTTGAAGGAAAAATCTTCTATTTTCAGTTGGGTATATATTTTTCCGATGTCCCCGGGATAGTGGGCATCCGAGGACTGGATGAAAGAGGCGGATTTCAGTTCGGGATGGCCGGACAGGAATTTCGAAAGAGAGGTATGACTACTGAGCTCCAGGGCATCATAACGTAAATCCGGCGGGACGAATCCTAATTGTGAAAGAATACTGAAACAGGGTTTGTCGATATGGGCCGGAATGAAAATACCGTCGAGTTGCCTGACTTTATGTGCAATTTCTTCCAGCGATTGGTTCAAGGCAGAAATCAATAGTTTGGGTTCTTCGTAAATGATCTGTTCTTCCGGATCGACGACAACCTGGAAGCCGAATTTTTCCGGGTCGTTCGGAATATCGGGTAAATGTACATCCAGGTAATGCTGAAAAATAGTAAGCTGTTCGTCGGTTTCGAAAAAAGTCAGGGCATGCACTTCTTCTTTACTGCAGATTTCAGCACCTGTAAGGACGAATATACCTTTCGTTTTCCCATAATCACGGATTATCGGTGCCTGGCGGGTGGAGTTGTGATCAGTGATTCCGATCATATTCAGTCCTTGGACTTGGGCGAAATACAGAATATTCTCCGGACTCATTTCCAGATCTCCGCAAGGGGAAAGGACGGTATGAATATGGAGGTCGGCCCGAATGTCCATTTTACTGCTCCTTTTTCTGGAGAAGTTCGTAAATCTCGCCTGTCATTTCGAATGTCTGTCTGGAAGTACTTAAGATGGGTATGCCTTCTGCCTCACTTTCGGAAACGGTATCTTCTTCCGGTCGGTAACCTTTGACCAGGACAATGGCTGCCAGTTCTTTCAGCGAAGCGATGGCCATGATATTTTTGTGTGTCTGAAGCGTAATCCAGATATTCCCTTCCCGGGCGTTACCCATCACATCACTCAGTAGATCGGAGGTATAGCCGCCTTTGATCTCTTTGTCCAGGCCTGCCGCACCACAGCAGACTTCTAATTTTAGTTGTGTAGCCAATTCTCTGACTGTCATATCTTTGTTCGTTTATTTTTATTCTTCGTTCTTTTCAAATTTTCCGATTCCCCAGACTTTGGCCGATAATTCCATCGATTCTTCCGGGGTAAGCAACCCTTCCCGGGTGAGGATTTTTTGCATGAATATACATTGGTTGAGTTTGGCCTTTCCTTGCACGACATCCTGAGCCAAAGCCTGACAGGAGGGTGTGCCGCAAGCCCCGCAGTCTATCTGAGGTAAAACTTTCATAATGCGGGTGATTTTTTCCATTTTCTGAAAAGCAACCGACAAGTCTTCATCCAGTTTTTCGATCGACCGGGGTGGAATTTCACCGCTCAGTTGCATTTGTTTTACCAGAAAATCCTTGTACCGGGGCATTTTATTGATAGAGATGTAGTTGTATTTGATATAGTTCTCCATCCGTTTCTGTAGTCTTTCGATGGTGAGAAAACGGTTGTTGATCGCCAGTGCCCCTCCGGCACAGGAATGGTCGCATGCCCTCAGTTCCAGAAAGTCGATATCTGTCAGTTCGTCGTTTTCCAGTTTTTCGAGGATATCGATGACATTATGGATTTCGTCGATCGCCAGGCAACGCCCCGGATAGTTGGAAGCTTCTCCTCCCGAGAGGGTCCATTGGATGGATTGCGGAGTCAGATGGTATTGTTCCGGTACCCGGGGGAGAACCTGGGATTTATGTCGGTTGATCGAAAGGAGGATTTTGTTATAGATAAAATCCATATTGATCACCCCGTCTACAGGAGAACTTTCTTCGCCGACGGGACACTTGATGGCTGCGATTTTAGCGGCACACTGGGTGACATAAAAAACACCGATCTCTTTTTCAGGTATGCCTTTGTCGATGTATTTTTTCCTGACATAGATGGCTGCAATATCCATGGCTTGCTTTAAGCGGACGATATGTCCGATCAGGGAAGGAAAACGTACCTGGATCAAGCGTACGACAGCCGGGCAGAAACTGGAGATAAAAGGACGCTGCCGGGGATGCTGCTGAAGATAATGCTTTGTCTCTTCCATCAGCAGACCGGTCGATTTATCCACTTCCATGACATAATGGAATCCCAGGTTGTGCAACTCTGAAAATATCTGTTCTTCGCTGATATCTTCCGGGAATTGTCCGATAAAGACCGAAGGTAACAAGATGATCCGGTAAGAGAATTTGAAAATCTGATTGAAATCGTCCTGTTCCACATAAATGGCTTGACGGGGACAGGTCTTCAGGCACATGCCGCAATCGGTACAAGCGGCTTCGTTGATGGTCGCTTTACCGTATTTTATGCGGATCGCTGCCGTAGGACATACATTCATGCAGTGCGTACATCCTGTGCAAACCTCACTGTTGATCTTCAATGCATGATAAAATGTCTCGTTCCCCATTTTCGTAATTTTAAGACTTATCTCAGATACGTGGTCATCGTCACTTTGGTGCCGACATTTACGGTAGATTCGATATTCAACCGGTCACAATTTTTTTTCATATTGGGTAATCCCATCCCGGCACCGAATCCCATTTCCCGGACTTCGGGCGAAGCGGTCGAGAAGCCTTCCTGCATAGCCTTCGCTATATCGGGGATACCCGGCCCCTTATCAGTGATGGTGACGACGATAGATTTCCCGTCCAGCACGACGTTCATCACTCCCTCATAAGCATGAGCGACGACATTGACTTCCGCTTCATAAAGCGCAACGACGATACGTTTTATTAAAAGGGCATCGACGTTGAGCTGTTTCAATATTTTCTTTATCTCACTGGAAGCGGCCCCTGCCCGTGAAAAATTTCCTCCTTCCAGATTAAAATTGAATTCCATATGTTTTCTTAATACACCGGAAGAAGCCCGGCTTTATACAATTCTCCGCATACCCTGAACATACTTTGACGGCAACGCAATAGCAGGATTTCGTTTTCCTCGGCCAGCTGTTGCATTTCTGCCGTGATCTGCTTGTCACGAACAAAAAGAATAAACGGAATATCCGCCATTTCTGCCGTACGAATGACTTGTGGATTGGCCATCCCCGTTATCAACAGCAATCCTTCCGTATTCAGACGCAAGACATCGCTCATTAAATCTGCTGCAAAAGCATGTTGTATGGGATCGTGAAGCTTACGGGCCCCACAAATACACGTGGCGTCGAGTAATTTTATAATGTCGTCCGGTGTCATACCTTGGTTAATTTATATGCATCTAAATTAGTGAAATCATCTTCAAAAACAATACCTCCTCTGCGGGAAGCGATAATTTAAAATTGATATAAATAAGTATATTAGTCCGATGAAGACATTGGTTTTAATTGTTGTCAAGGTTTCAGAAGTCAGGGATAACCGTTTCATTGAAAAACCGGTGTTTTCATCTTCGGGGCTCGTGTTTGAGGATCCAGTCGTTTCTGTCGGTCAGTGAAAGAAAGCCTTATCGGACCGTTTCAGGCGATCGGGTTTGACGACACAAAAATCGAAATCGGAATGGAAAGAAAAAATTAAACCGAGAATTAAATGGGGCTATGAAGTCCTTGAAGTTTATTTTTTTGTATCTTTATAAAAATATTGTCGCATAAGTATGATAAGAAATGTAGTATTGACAATAATAGTTTGTTCTTTGCTTCTGATTGTTCAGGCATGTTCTGCCGGGCATGAGGACGAGGTCGAACCTGTCGTAGAAGAAAAAGGGTTTACGGTAAAGGTGTTTTATATAAATGAAGCTCAGCCCGATGTAGAAATACCTGATGCCGGGGCAAAGGTGTATCTCTATTATGGAGTGAATAACGGAGAATTGGTAAGAGGAGAATTTCAAGCCGGGGGAGAAGTGGTGAAAGGGGATATAACGTTTTTTCCGGACCAAATGTATCGGATCGATGGGGATGGGATGATCGATATTACTCCTTTATATGAGGATAAAGAGATGACGATGCTTATCGAAAGTAACTTTTATACAACCAGACTGGCGACCGGATATTTCCGGGATCTCAGTCGTCCCATAAATTATAAGTGTTTATTTTATCCTTAGTATCGATGGGGATAGCCGGCCTGATCGGACGAGGGACGGTCGGGGAATAAGGGTACTTTAGATAAATCCAGATGATGAAATACGAAATTGTAGCTTTTTATAAACAGGAGATAGAAGAAATCCGTGAATGTGCTGAAAACATCGGGCGGTTATATGGATGGCGGTATAGATGTGAAAAAATACCCGGTAGCGGAAAACTGCTTTCAGCCTGCATGGGAGAGGATAGTGTTCTTTGTTTGTTGAAGCGGAAATCATATTCTTTTTATCGGTTGATGAAGTACGTGTATGCTTTGAATAAACCGGTACTTGTTTTGCAGGATCATTTTTCTGCCGATACTTTTCAGCAGCTGAAAATTCCGGTAGGTTATTTGAAGGAAAATAAAGAAAAAGGGATTTGGGCTAATTTCCTGCAGCGGCATCATCCCGGGTGTCGGATCGAAATCATCGTTCCCCGGGAAAAAGATGAGCATATTGCGGCCATGGTCCGCAATAATTTAGCATTTATGGAGCGTATCTTAAAGCATTCCGAAGCCCGCTACGAGGTGGTGAATGAAGAGAAAAGTTTTGAAAAAAGCCTGATAAAGGTTTTGCAGGATCTTTCTCCGGGGATAACCCTGATGATGCGTCCGTTCCGCTTATTTCCCTTTTACTATCCCTATACTGTCCGGCTTTACCGTAAACACGCCCGGTCCGAAGTATTGATTATCCCCCGGGACGACTCTTTGTATATACCTTGCCATTAAAGATGATAGATGACACCTGTCATCTATCTTAAATACTCAGTCCGATAGAGAAAATCAGGTCGGCGAACATCTTTTTATGTTGTGTTTCGTAGCCGGTGCGGATACCGAGACGGATCGGATAGGTTAACCGGAAGAAGTGGGTGTCCGTGGTCAATTCTATTCCATAGGAGGAGTAAGTAGCTTTGCCGAATTTGTTGCGGCTGCTACCCCAATCGTAGAATACGGCGGCGTTTATAGTTTTGAGATAGAGCAATGAACTCAGGGGCAGATCCGGGAAAGCGATCGGCATATGGTAACCGGTACGCAAGCTGGCTATTTCGTAGCCAGGTAGGGTGATCCCTCTGGGGTAAAGAATTTTATTGCTATAATTCCGCTCTTTGTGCGACATATGCTGGAAGCCTCCGTACAGCGACAGGGAATGATTGGTGGTGAAGCCCGGAAAATACAGGTGTCCGTCTCCCCACCATTGATAGCCCAGGTCTATATGTTCCAGAGGGCTGTGAGTGTAACCTGCACTGAAAGTTTGGCCCCAGCGGGGATTGATCTCCTGGGTAGTCATACGGGTTTGATTGGTAAAATAAAGTCCGTATTCCAGCAATTGATAAAACCGGGAAGGCTCGTTCACCTGGTAAAAGTTCGGATCGACTTGTGTAATCCATATAGTGTTCGCTTCTGCTATTTTACAGGTGTAGAGTTTATTTAATTTTTCATGGTGTAATCCGACAAACCGGTAACGGACATAAGGTTGTAAGGTCCGGTTATATTGGCGGGCAGACAGGGTAAAAGGAAACCGGACCGTAACCTCAGCCGAAGAACGCCAGGCTTTATATTGTGCATAAAAAGTTTCTTTTTGCCGGGTAGGCAGGAAAAAACCTTCGTTGAAAGATTCGTAATCGTATCTCCCGCTATACAGGTCGAAATCGAATACCGGCCACCAGCCTTTGTAGCTGGCATTCAGCATCCAGGCCCCGTGGTCATAACCCGATTTTAAGATATAACCGACAGTAAAGGATAAGGTGCTCAACTTATTCTGAGAGTAAACTACCGCACCGAAGTCGACGTCCATATCGTTCAGATCGGCTTCTACCGGTCCCCAGCTGTGGATATTGACAAGGTGGGTGAATTTATTGTATTTCCGGGAAGGATAGATAGAATCGTATTGGAAAGCAGAATGCCATTTTTCTTCCTGTTTCATCGAGTCGGCTAACCGGAATTGCTGATAGACCGTCGGCTGTTCCTGTAATCCGGCCAGGTCGATATGCCCGGGTTTATAGCCATCTGCTGTGTAGAAAGAAAAATACAACTGTTTTTTATCCGCACTGAGGGTGGGGAACTGTAGGCCGTACTTACTGTTCAGCACATTCACCGGACCTTGTGCGGTCCAACGGTAGAAAGCATTGTTACCGTTGTAAGAAGCTCTGTAGATCAATAGACTGTCTCCGGCAACCGGGTGGTCCAGTTCGTAATAGATCGCAGGACAGATGGTATGTCGCCGGTGAGTGACCGGATCGATCGATACCAGACTCAAGCCTCGGGGGGATTGGACGACTGTGGTGATTTTACCCTCGTGGTAAGACGGATGGATGAATAGTTCGTTCGCTTCTGCCGGAATACGCCCGGTTTCCCGGCTCAAAGTCGAGTCGAGCAAGACCAGATAAGATCGGTTGCAATGGTCCACTTCTACACAGCCCCACTCCTGGCCCATCGCGAAAGGAGAAAAACGGTTGTTCCGGCTTTTATAGCGTTTGTATTTACCGGTATTCAGGTCGTAACTGCTTAAACGCATACGTCCGCCCTGATCCCAACGGATGTGATTGTAATATTCGCTCCAGACTATTTGGTCGTTGTTGAAGGCAAATTTATAGTCGTCCAGAATCCCTGTACGCCGGAGGAGTTTTTCGTTCTGATTGTGCAAGAGAACGAAAGCTCCCGTTTGTTGCAGCCCTTTTTTATAAGCAATCACTTTGCCGGAAGAAATCGGGGTGGGATTGTAGTAATTCGTGTAATACTTGTTGTGGGTGGGAAGTGTATCGAATGGAGACGATACGAGAGAGGCCTCCCGCATCCAGCGCTGTTGCAATTCGGAAAAATTATCCCGGTAAAGGGTACGCTTGGCATCCCGGTAGGTGTTGGCCTGGCGGACACTGTCGGGATCGATAAACAGAGAACGGAATGTACTGTCCCGCCAGAGACTGTCCCGCTTGCCCTGCATGGAAAGCTTCAGGCTGGTGGCGAAGGGAGTAATGCCGTAAGGGCGTCTTCCGGTGCGTTCCAGCGCTTTTGCCCAGATATCCGAACCGTAATTGACCCGGGAGTTGGCGGTCATGAAGTACCCCATGGTGTAACGATTGGGCACGAAATCTTTGTTTGAACCCAGTACGGCTTTCGAATAATTGTAAATCCCTTTTTCCAGGATTTGGGCTTTCATTTCGTTCAGAAATTCCGGGGAACGTCCTCGGCCGAGATGGCCGACAGCAGTTTCAAAACATACGGCATCTCCTTCCATAAACCACATCGGTACATATACACCGACTACTGCAATAGGAAAAATCTCCCCGAAGAGATAATACAGGTCTTTGGTAAGTCCCTGGTTTACCTTGTCGAGCTGCACGACATGCCGGAATTCGTGTACACACAAATGTTCCAGCCAATCATCCGTGGGATCTTGGGAAGGCATGGTGTAAAGTTCACTCTTCCGGGGTGCCAGGGCTACATTCCCATTGGAAACACCTCCGTCGGCATGCATGATGATGGATATCTTTTTGGGGTGTAATTGCAGTGTGTTGGCGTGGTGGTATAAAAGACTGAAAATAGAAGCTGCTTTTTGGGCGTTTTCTTCGAAAAAATCCGGGTATATAATTTGAAAATCGTCGGTTTTGATTTGCTTCCAGCGCAGGGAAGGCCTATCCTGACCGAAATTGACGAATTGTGCCGAAACGATTGAAAATGGGCACCAGAGAAGTAGAATAAAAAACAGAACTTTCTTCATATATCACCTATTTTTTAGAGCATCTAAATTAAATTATAAATTTTAGAAATAAGCCTGATTGCCTTTTTTATTTTAACACCGGCTTGCGTTTGCAAATTTTGCGTTTTTACATTTAAGTTTGAAAGAGGTACGCCAAAATTTTCCTTACCTTTGTAAAGGATAAAACAAGAGATATGCAAACAGAGAAAGATCGGATTTTGGAGTTGCGGAAAGCGCTTGAATATCATAATTATAAATATTATATCGAAAATGCACCGGAGATTTCAGACCGGGAGTTCGACGGGTTGATGCACGATTTGGAAAAACTGGAAGAAAAGTATCCGGAGATGTACGATCCCAATTCCCCGACCCAACGGGTAGGGAGGGATATCAATCAGGAATTTACTCAGGTCGCTCATAAATATCCGATGCTTTCTTTGGGAAATACATATAGCGAAGAAGAATTGCGGGATTTCGATCAGCGGGTGCGGAAAGTAGTCGGTGACCGGGTACAGTATGTTTGTGAGTTGAAATACGACGGGACTTCGATTAGTCTGACTTATGTGAACGGTGAGCTCACTCAGGCGGTTACCCGGGGAGACGGCGTGAAGGGAGACGATGTCACGGCTAATGTCAGGACGATTCGCACTGTACCCTTGAAGTTGAGAGGGGATTATCCGCCCGAATTCGAGATCCGGGGGGAGATTCTGATGCCTTTTTCGGTATTCAATCGCTTGAACCAGGAAAAAGCAGAGGCCGGAGAACCTTTGTTCGCCAATCCCCGGAATGCTGCTGCAGGAACCTTGAAATTACAGAATTCTTCGCTGGTAGCGAAACGGCATTTGGATTGTTTTCTTTACTATATTCCCGGCGAAGTGACTCCGGCGGAAACCCATTACGGAAACTTGATGAAAGCTAAAGAATGGGGCTTCCATATGCCCCCTTATATTCACTTGGCCGATTCGTTTGAAGAAGTTTGGGCCTTTATCACAAAATGGGATGAAGAAAGGACGGGTTTGCCGGTTCCGATCGATGGGATTGTGATCAAAGTCAATGATATCGGGATGCAGCATTTGCTGGGATATACGGCAAAATCTCCCCGTTGGGCCATTGCTTATAAGTTTAAGGCCGAACAGGTGGAGACGCCCCTGATCGATGTGGTTTATCAGGTAGGGCGGACAGGTGCCGTCACGCCGGTAGCCAATCTGGAACCGGTGCATATTGCCGGCACTACGGTGAAAAGGGCTTCCCTGCATAATGCAGATATCATCTCTTCTCTGGATTTACACGAACATGATACGGTGTATGTGGAGAAAGGGGGAGAAATTATTCCGAAGATTGTGGGGGTAGACCGGGCTAAACGCAGGGAAGGAGCCGCAGCTGTCGAATTCATTACGTATTGTCCCGAATGCGGAACAAAATTGATACGGATAGAAGGTGAAGCCAATCATTATTGCCCGAATGAAGACCATTGTCCACCTCAGATAGCCGGAAAAATCGAACATTTCGTTAGCCGTAAGGCGATGAATATAGAGGGGATGGGAGAAGAAACGATCGAGTTATTACTGGGTAAAAGGCTGATCCGGGATGTGGCCGATATTTATGGATTACCGGCAAAGCGAGAGGAATTGATCGGACTCGAAAAAATTGTTTACCCCGAGAGTTTCGAAATGACCAGTATCCCTTTAGCAAAAGTGATTTATGGATTTGAAATCGGAATAAAGAATATTTCTTCCCGAAATGCAGAGACGTTGGCTGGTCATTTCGGTAGCCTGGAAGCTTATGCCGCTGCTTCGAAACAAGAGCTTTCAGCGGTGATAGGCGATGAAACGACGGTAAACCGGATATTGGATTACTTTCGTACTCCTTTTAATCAGACCGTAGAACGCTTGAAAGAAGCAGGTGCCGTTGAAAATATTCCTTTGGATTATGTCGTCTATGCATTGAATATTCCGGGGATAAATTGGCATAAAGCTGACTTATTGGCAGCCCGCTTCGATTATATTTATGAATTATCTGTGGCTTCTGCTGCTGAAATCCGGGCTGTTGAGGGGATCGATGCAGATGAAGCCGATAGCATTGTCCGTTTTTTCCGTTCTAATGAAAAATTGGTACGGAAATTGAATACTTTATCCGTTTATCGGATGCAGGAGAAATCGGTAGATAATTTAATCGCCGGTATCGAAAAATCGAAAACGGCCGGTTTTCCCGCTTTATTGAATGCTTTGGGAATCCGGTATATCGGAGAGACTGCCTCCCGTAATCTGGCTAAAAGTTTCCGGGAACTGACCAGGCTGATGGAAGCCGATTTTGAGCAATTGACCGAAGTAGAAGATATCGGTGAACAGATGGCTAATAGTATTTTGCGCTATTTTGGTAAAGAAGAAAACAGACAATTGGTGAAACGTCTGATCGATTATGGCGTAGAAGCAGAAATAGGAGAAACGGAAACAGGAAACGATAACCTGACAGGGCAAACATTTGTGATTACCGGTACACTGACCCGGCCCCGCGAATACTTCAAAGAGTTGATTTTGAATGCAGGGGGAAAGGTCAGCGATTCTGTTTCAGCCAAGACCGCCTATTTGTTGGCTGGCGAAAATGCCGGTAGTAAATTGAAAAAGGCAGAAAAATTGGGTACCCGGATTATTTCTGAAGAAGAATTTTACGAATTACTGAAATAATAGGGAATACCCTGCTACATCAACGAAGTAATAAACGAGGATATGACAAAAAATGATAACAAAAAATTGAAAGAAATAATAGACTTAGCTTGTGAAGAGGCAAAGCGTTTGGGGAATACGAAGGTTTCACCCGAACATTTGTTTCTGGGGATGTTGCGGATGGATCAGGCCAGGGCTATCGATGTTCTGATCGCTTTGGGAGTGGATTTTTATGAGGTGAAAGCAAAAATCGAACAGAAACTGAATAAGCAAAGGAATAAGAGTGAAGAGATGCCCGATGAGCTGGATCTTACTCTGGCTGCCAACAGTATTGTTAAACGGGTCATCGAGGAGGCCTGGAAGCTGGGGGATGAGGAAGTAGAGTCGGAACATCTGATGTTGGCCATGTTGAGAAATCAGGCAGGGTTTGTCACAAAATTGTTTAATTCTATGGGAGTAGATTACGAGAAGTTTAAAGAACAACTGCTGAAGGAGAAAACCCGTATGCAATCCGATTATGGAGAAGAATCCGATGAAGACGAGGATGCAGGTGATGAAGAATCGATGTACAATCCCTATCGTCAGAACGGGCCTGCTAAATCGGATACACCGGTATTGGATAATTTCGGTATAGATATCACGAAAGCTGCCGAAGAAGGTACCCTCGATCCGATCGTAGGGAGAGACCGGGAAATCGAACGATTGGCCCAAATTCTGAGCCGGAGGAAGAAAAATAATCCGGTGTTGATCGGAGAACCGGGGGTCGGTAAATCGGCTATTGCCGAAGGGTTGGCGATCCGTATCATCCAGAAAAAAGTGTCACGGGTATTGTTCGATAAGCGGGTAGTAGCTTTGGATATCGCGTCTATTGTTGCAGGTACGAAATACCGGGGACAATTTGAAGAGCGGATGAAAGCCATTCTGAATGAATTGGCTAAAAACAAAAATATTATCCTTTTTATCGACGAGATTCATACCATTGTAGGAGCCGGAGGGTCGGGAGGTAGCCTGGATGCGGCAAATATGCTGAAACCTGCGCTGTCGAGAGGGGAGATTCAGTGTATCGGGGCGACGACCCTCGACGAATACCGGCAGAATATCGAGAAAGACGGTGCTTTGGAAAGACGCTTCCAGAAAGTATTGGTCGAACCGACTTCTTTCGATGAAACGGTCGAAATCCTGAACAATATCAAATCCCGCTACGAGGATCATCACAACGTCCGTTATACCGATGAGGCGATCAAGGCCTGTGTCAAGCTGACGACGCGTTATATTTCCGACCGGGCGTTGCCTGACAAAGCGATCGATGCGATGGATGAGGCCGGTTCACGGGTACATATCGCCAATATCCATGTGCCTCAGGTTATCGAAGAGTTGGAAAGATCGGTGGAAGAAATCAAGAATAAGAAGAAAGAAGCGGTCAAACAACAGAATTTCGAGGTTGCAGCTGCTTTTCGGGATAAAGAACGCCAATTGCTGGCCCAGCTCGAGCAGGAAAAAGACAACTGGCAGAAAGAATTGAAAGAAAACCGGGTGGTGGTCGATGAAGAGAGTGTGGCCGAAGTAGTGGCAATGATGACCGGAGTACCCGTAAAACGGATCGCTAAGACCGAGGGTATGAAATTGTTGCAGATGCGTGAAGAATTGGCGGATAGTGTCGTCGGACAACAGGAAGCGATTGAAAAGATCGTTAAAGCGATACACCGGAACCGGGCCGGATTGAAAGACCCCAACCGACCGATCGGATCGTTCATTTTCCTGGGGCCTACCGGTGTCGGAAAAACTCAATTGGCCAAAGTATTGGCACAATATCTGTTCGATACGCCTGATTCGCTGATCCGGATCGATATGAGTGAATATATGGAGAAATTTGCTGTTTCCCGGTTAGTCGGGGCACCTCCCGGATACGTAGGATACGAAGAAGGCGGACAGCTGACGGAGAAAGTGAGACGTAAACCTTATTCGGTAGTATTATTGGATGAGATTGAAAAAGCACATCCCGATGTATTCAACATCCTCCTGCAGTTGCTGGATGACGGCCAGTTGACCGATAGTTTGGGGCGGCGCGTCGATTTTAAAAATACGATTGTGATCATGACTTCCAATATCGGAAGCCGGCAATTGAAAGATTTCGGACGTGGTATCGGATTTATGGCTGCCGATAAGACGAATGACAACGATTATGCCAAGAGTGTCGTGCAGAAAGCGTTGAAGAGTGCCTTTTCTCCTGAATTTCTGAATCGTATCGATGATGTGATCGTCTTCAATCCTTTGAGTAAGGAAGATATCCATAAGATCATAGATATAGAACTGAAAGGACTGCTCAAGCGGGTAGGTGAATTGGGATACCACATCCAGGTTTCGGATGCTGCAAAAGAATTCCTGACCGAGAAAGGGTATGATCCTCAATATGGAGCACGTCCGTTGAAACGGGCTATCCAGAAATACCTGGAAGATGAATTAGCCGAAGTGATCATCAAAGGCGACCTTCCCGAAGGGGGGACCCTTTATGTCGACTGCGATAAGGAAAACGATAAGCTGAAGGTAAAAAGTAAAAAGCTAGAGGCTAAAAGCTAGAAGAGACGAAAAGCTAGAAGCTAAAGGCGAGAAGGCTATAAAATAAGAAGCTAAAGGCTATAAAGCAAATTATAAACTCCTTTTCTTTGCTTTTAACCTTTAGCTTCTTTGCTTTTTTATCTTTTCAGCTTCTCGCTTTTAGCCTTTAGCTTTTAAGCCTTTTCGCCTTTATTGTTCCTCCGTACAAATATCCACCTGTTTTTCGATGAGCTGATCCAGGGAGATGAAAGATTCGGTTTTAGCAATACCGGGAATATTTTGCAGAGTATTGATCAGGATATCCATCAGATGCTGGTGGCTGTTACACCGGATTTTCAGGAAAAAGGAGTAGTGACCGGTGATGAAATGGCATTCGATTACTTCAGGGATCTTTTCTATTTCTTTGACAACTTTTTTATATTGGGAAGCATTATCCAGAATGACCCCGATGAAAGCACAAATCTTGAATCCCAGTGCGCGTGGCTTTACAATGAATCGTGAACCTTCGATGATGCCGGCATCTTCCATTTTTTTCACTCTTTGGTGAATAGCTGCGCCGGATATACCGCATTCACGGGCAATCTCCAAAAAAGGTACTCTGGCATTTTTTACAAGATAGGATAGAATTTTTCTGTCTATATCATCGATCTGGTATTTCATAGCATTTAGGTATTGATTAGTAAAATGAGATTATCTGAAGTTCAGAATACTATACAATTGTTTGCGTTGTTTGTAATATCTTCTTCCTTCTTCGTTGGTAATGTTTTTGATGACTCCGTCTATCAAATTATTGAATATCGTTGCAAAAGTAAATCCTTCCGGAGGGTAAATATCCGGATTATGAATATCGTTTAGTTTGGCGATATACATCCGGGCGATCATCTCGCTTGAAATATCCTTCTTATACATGCCTTGTTCCATGCCTTTCTCGATATTGATTTTAATCTTCTCATAGATAAAATCTGAACGCATTTGCATATGTTCTTCGAAAATATCCGGGAAAGCTTTCGATAACATAATGGTGAATGAAGGAGATACATTGAAAAAACGGTTGTTGATTTCATCACTGACGATCAACATAATATCGATAGCGTTCCACCCTTCGAAATTGTATTCATTGAAGATTTCTTCAAAACATCTCCGTTCATGCTCCAGTATGGCTTTGACAATGTCTTTGCGGTCGGTGAAATTTTCTTTCAATTCCTCTAAGGTCAGGCCCACCTTTTGCAAGTGTTCTTCGTTGAAATCATTAATTCCGTATTTCGAAATATAGGTTCGTAATTTTTCTGCCAGTTGAAATCTCTGTTCTGTCATTGTTCTGCAAAATTCGGTTTGATGCCGTAAATATAATAAACAAAATGGGATAGCGCCAATTTAAAGTTGTAAATTATTATTTATTCGATCTTTTTTCTTTTAAAATATAGTTGATAATAAGAAAATTGTTTCAATTCTGTTTTTGATAGGATTTCATGGGGAGACATACTATTTTAAAGGTTGTTTTTATACCTTTGTACGATCAAGGGTTGTGATATCTAATTTGAAAATAAATGAAAAAGGGGATACTGGGATTTTTGTTGATACTGCAGGGAATGGTATCGATGGCTGCTGAGAATAAGACGAAATTGATCGTAGGGATTACAGTCAGTAATTTTTATCCGGAGTGGGTAACTATTTATAAGAACGATTTGGCAGAAGGAGGCTTGAAGAGAATTTGTGGGCAAGGTAGAGAGATGATGGCCGATTATCGGTATCTGTATTCGCAGACCGGAGTGGATCAGGCAACGATTTATACGGGTTTATTGCCATCCGAACATGGGGTGATCGCTCACGATTGGTACGATCGTTTGAGAGGAAAGCGGCAGAATAATGTGATCTCGGATAACTGCCTGATGTTGGGGGAAGATGGAGTCAAAGGGCTTAGTCCTGAAGGCTTACAAGCCTTGACACTCGGATGTGCTATGAAGATGAATAATGTTTTTTCGAAAGTATATAGTGTTGCTGTCAATGGGGAAGAGGCGGTTCTGAGTGGAGGAAGCTGTGCGAATATGGCTATTTGGTTGAGTGAAGAGTCAGGTAAATGGATCTCTTCCGATTATTATGCCGATTCGTTGCCGGGGTGGCTGCAGGCTTATAATGCCAAAATGGAAAGCGATTTTTTTATTCGCCGGGGGTGGATGGCTTTGGGGGATGAGGATGGTAATGCAACCTCCCTGCGTTTGAAGAACAAGATCGGTTTGGGAAATAATTTTTATTACGATTTGGCACAGGCGAAACGGAAATTCGATACCTATCGGATTTTAAAAGCTACTCCTTATGCTAATACCCTGGTGACGGATTTAGCGCTTGAATTACTCAAGACGGAGCAACTCGGGCATGATAACGATGCTGATTTACTGGCACTGAATTTTTCCTGTCTGGACTATATGAACCGGGATTATGGCGTATATTCCCGCGAATTTCAGGATGTCGTGATGCGATTGGACCGGGATGTCGAAAAGCTTTTGAATGAATTGGATAGCCGGGTGGGAAAAGGAAATTATACCGTTTTTCTAACTTTTTCCGAAGCCCGTGAATTGTTGCCGGAAGAATTGGCCAAGATGAGATTGACCTCCGGATATTTCAGTATTTTTAAAGCCGTTGCCTTATTGAAGTCTTTCTTGAACCTGGTATATGGAGAAGGGGAATGGATTTTGGATTATGATGCCGAACAAATTTACCTGGATCGTCAGTTGATCGAACAGAAAAAAATTTCTTTGAAAGAGATGCAGGATAAGATCGCTGATTTTATGATCGAATTCGAGGGGGTCGGACATGTACTGACTGCTTATTCCTTGACTCATAATGCGTCGTCGGCAGGTAAGGAAGTCTTGTTTCAGAATGCTTTTTCTCAGAAACGGAGCGGAGATATTTTGTATTCCTTGGTACCGACCTGGATTCCAACCCTAAAGGAACGGGAAGACAATTATGCGCGCTATAGCAAGAGAAACCGGGTTCCGCTTTATCTGTATGGGGCTGGGGTACCTCAGGACTTACCTCAGGAGTGTCAAATGACCGCTTTGTTACCGATGTTGTGTCGTATACTGGAAGTACCGGTTCCCTATACGGCCGGGAAATAGAAGTTTTTTCATTTGTTTTTAAAGCGGAGTGTTTCCATCAGAGTGACGATGTCTTCCCGTAAATAATCGATGACCGGAGCCAAAGAATCTTTATCGGGGTGCTGGTTGAAATATAAAGCTCCGCGCAGAAAATGACGGGTGGAATCGGTGATGAAAAATTGAGTGGAAGAAGCGGTATTTCCTTCGATATAATAAATGAGTCCGAAAATTTCCCGATTCTTGAAATATTTTTCGTTGATCGATTCGGCCTTTATCGTATGCGTATAGGCCAGATGATGACAGTCTTCGAGATAATGATTCAGGGCGGTATCGTTGTTGATCTCTTTATAGGAGAGATGGAGTTTGGCGTTGTATTGCGGATAAGAAAGATTCATCCACCCTGGTTCTGCCTGCTTATCGGGATCGGCTTCCAAGATGGCCTGTGCCGATTGCTCGAAACAATAGGGTAGAGTGTCGGGAGAAGCGACCCACTGTTTTTCAGGAAAGTCGATCCTGAAATATCCGTAAGGCTTGGGAGTATATTGGTCCTTGCAACCCGACGCCAGGAGTAAGAATAGAATAAAAGCTGTTTTTAGCATCACATGAGGTATTTATTTTTCAGTAAACCTGTATCAATTTCTTTCGTATTTGATTTTTTTTATCCGGCGGTTATCGACTTCCAAAATTGTGAATTTATGGCTTTGATAAGTGATTACGTCGTTCTTTCCGGGCAATTCTCCCTTGATTTCCAGAATCAAACCGGCCAGGGTATCGGCTTCTCCTTCGATATCTTTGAAACTATCCGGATCTGCATCTACGATTTTAATAAAATCATTTAATAGAGTACAGGCTTCGAAAATATAGGTGTTGTTGGATAATTTCGTATAGGTTTCTTCTTTTTCATCATATTCATCGTTGATTTCTCCGACAATTTCTTCCAGAATATCTTCCATGGTTACGATCCCGGAAGTTCCTCCGTATTCGTCGACGATGATGGCCATATGGACCTTTTTTACCTGGAATTCTTCCAGCAAATCATTGATTTTTTTGGTCTCCGGTACGAAATAGGCCGGACGGATCAACGATTGCCATGCGAAATTCTGAGGCTCTTTCAGATGGGCAAGCAAGTCTTTGACGTACAAAATACCTTCGATGGTGTCCAGATTTTCACGATATACCGGCAAGCGGGAATACCCGTGTTCGATTACCACATTTTTGACTACTTCGAAACTATCTTCGATATCCAGGGCTATAATGTTGATACGGGGACGGATGATATCGATGGCAGCGATATTGCTGAACCGTACGATTCCCTCTAAAATATCTTTTTCGTCGTTGATTTCTGCATCTTCGGTCAATTCCAGGGCTTTGGATAACTGATCCATGGATAAGCCGTCTTTTTTGGCCATTCGTTTGCTGATAAGGGAAGTTGACCGGATCAATAAGGTCGATAAAGGACGGAAAAGATAAGTGAGGAAAGTCAAAGGACCTGCCATAAAAATGGCCATTTTTACCTGTGAGCGATTAGCGTATAATTTGGGTATAATCTCACCGAATAAAAGGATGATGAAAGTGACCCCTATCACCTGGATGATAAATCCCAACACAGGATTACCCGAAAAATCGAATAAAGAATTAACCAGATAAGTCGATAGAATGACTATACCTACATTTACGAAATTATTAGTAATCAGAATGGTCGATAGTAATAGATTCGGCTTTTGGTGAAGATTGGCTACTTTATCGTAACCTTTTTCTTTCAATTTTTCTAATTCTCCGGGAGATAGAGAGAAATAGGCTACTTCTGAGGCAGAAGCTAATGCTGAACATAACAGAAGGAATAGAAGAATAATCAGAAAAACAATGTCTGCAAGATCGAAAGTTCCGCGGAATATACTTTGTGCCGCGTCATAAGCGTCTGTTTCCAAAATGAAATGAATTAGTTAAACAAATTAAGCTAAAGGCTATAAGCTATAAGCTAAAAGCTGATTGCTATGAGTTTGAAAAGCCAGAGCTTTAAGATTAAAACTCCAGGCTATACTGGGACAAAGATAATTGAAAAACTTTATTTTTATAGCTTTTCACCTTTCGCTTTTCGCTTATAGCCTATAGCTTATCGCCTTTCAGCCTTAAAATGGCAGATCGTCGTTATCGTCCGGTGTATTCATCGGAGGAGTAGCGGTCGTTGAAGTGCTACTTGAAACCGACGGCGTATAAGATCTGGGAGCATTTCCTGTGGCCTCACCGTCTTGTCTGGAAGATAACATTTGCATATTATCGGCATAAATTTCGGTCGTATATCTTTTTACTCCATTCTGGTCGTCCCAGGAACGGGTACGAATCCGTCCTTCGATATAAAGACGCATTCCTTTTTTGACATACTTTTCGACGATTTCAGCCAATCCTCTCCATAATACGATGTTATGCCACTCGGTCTGATCGATGTTTTCGCCGTTTTTGTTTTTATATCTTTCCGTAGTTGCCAGACGGAGATTGGCAACCGCTACTCCGCCTTCCAGGTATCTGACTTCCGGATCAGCACCTACATTTCCAATTAAAATTACCTTATTTACCATAATGCGTCCTAATTAAATTATTTAAATAATTGAAGCAGATAATGAGTGAATCATTGTTCGAAGCCCATATACACGTGTAAATTTCTTAACTGAAATTTTACACAAGTTACGAAAAAAAACGGACATGGGATACATCGTCTGCATGATTTTTTTCAGAAAAGCGAAATTAAGGAAAAAAATCTGATTCAGAAAAAAATGACAAAAATCATCCCGTTTTTTTTATTCTTAATAGAAAAGCTTTATATTTGCAGACTGAAATTTGAACGAGAAGAAATAAATTATTGAATATTAAATATTTAAAGAAAATGACAAAAGCGGATATTGTTAACGAAATTTCGAGAACGACCGGGATTGAGAAAGTAGCTGTGCAAGCAACTGTGGAGGCTTTTATGGAGTCAATTAAAAATTCCGTTGTTGAGGGTAAAAACGTGTATTTAAGAGGTTTCGGTAGTTTCGTTGTGAAGAAGAGAGCTGAAAAAACAGCCCGTAATATTTCTAAAAACGTAACTATCAAAATTCCGGAACATTTTATTCCTTCATTCAAACCATCCAAGAGTTTTGTTAACGACGTAAAGGGTAATGTTAAAAAATAAGAAAGGAGGAATTTATGCCAAGCGGTAAGAAAAGAAAAAGACATAAGATGGCTACCCACAAACGGAAAAAAAGACTGAGAAAGAATCGTCATAAGAAGAAGTAAAATTCTTCGCGTTTGTGAGTAAAGATATAAACCTAAAGGCACACGTCTTTAGGTTTATTTGGTTAAAAGATAATGTAATACGGTATCTTAAATAGATAAAAGTTGTGAGTAGTGAGTTAGTTATTGACGTCAAAGCAGATGAAATTGTCATTGCCCTGTTGAGAGAAAAGAAACTGATCGAATTGACAAAGGAAAAGACCAGTATGCAATTTGCTGTCGGGGATATTTATCTCGGAAAAGTGAAGAAAATCATGCCGGGATTGAATGCTGCTTTCGTGAATGTAGGGTATGAAAAGGATGCTTTTTTACATTATCTGGATTTGAGTCCCCAGTTTCATTCGCTGGATAGCTATATCAAACAATGTATAGCTAGAAAAGGAATGCCGGTATCGAAGTTGAAACTGGAACCGGAAATTCCCAAAAATGGGAAAATTGCCGATATTCTGACAGTCGGACAATGGGTGGCCGTTCAGGTGGCCAAAGAACCGATTTCTACCAAAGGACCCCGCTTGACTTCCGAACTGAGTATTGCAGGACGGAATCTGGTATTGATGCCTTTTGCCGATAAAGTGTCGGTTTCCCAAAAAATAAAATCTCCGGAAGAACGGAAAAGACTGAAACGTTTGATCGAAAGTATCAAACCGAAGAATTATGGCGTGATCGTCCGGACTGTCGCCGAAGGAAAGAAAGTAGCTGTTTTCGATAGTGAGCTCAAAGAATTGGTCGAACGTTTCGAAACGGCTTTTAAACACATCCGGGAGATAGAACCTCCGAAATTGATTTTAGGAGAGATCGATCGTACCAGTGCCATACTCCGGGATATCCTGAATCCCTCTTTCGAAAATGTATATGTCAACGATATCACGCTGAGTAAAGAAATCCGGCATTTTCTGACTACTATTGCTCCGGAAAAGCAGGATATTGTCAAATATGTTTCTCCTGAGATACCGATTTTAGACCATTTTGGTGTGGATAAGCAAATCAAATCTTCTTTGGGAAAGACGGTTTCCTTTAAAAACGGAGCCTATCTGATTATCGAACATACGGAGGCTTTCCATGTGATCGATGTGAATAGCGGTAACCGGACCAAACTGGGGGACGATCAGGAAACGAATGCCCTTGAAGTCAATCTGGCAGCAGCCGAAGAAGTGGCTCGGCAATTGCAGTTGAGGGATATGGGAGGGATTATCGTCATTGATTTTATCGATATGCAAAAGGCGGAAAATCGCCAGAAATTGTTCGATAAAATGAAGGAATGTATGGAAATCGACCGGGCAAAGCATACGATCCTGCCATTGAGTAAATTCGGGTTGATGCAAATTACCCGCCAACGGGTACGCCCCGCTATGACTGTGGATACGACCGAACTGTGTCCGGTATGTCACGGTACCGGTAAAGCGGAAGCCGCTATTCTGGTGATCGATAAGATTGAAGATGAATTGGAATTTTTTGTATGTGAGAAGAAAAACAAACGTATTATCTTAAAAGTGCACCCTTTTGTCGGTGCCTACCTGAAAAAAGGATTACTGTCCATGCGGCGGAAATGGGCTTTCCGTTATCATATTTCACTGAAAATAGTTGATGTCCCTTCCTATTATATCTACGAATACCATTTCTATAACCGCTATAACCGGGAGTTGGAGAATTAGAAAAAAGTAAAGGTGAAAAGTGGAAAGATCGATCGTCCGGTTGGGAAGGAGGATTGATCAGGGGAGGATTTTATATTGCTGAGAAGAGGGATTCCGGGTGTATATGCTATGGCTGTCAACTTATGAAAATACAGCGGACAGAGATTGTCCGTGGCCTTCTTAAAGAAACTTGAAAAACGTTTGCATACCCATTAATTATATGTTAAACTTGTATTTGCGTCTAGTGTGAAAAAAAATTAATAATATTTTTGTATGGAGATTTTGCATCAGACGGTGTAGAGGCAAGAATGAAAATTAATTAATAATACACTTAATAGTTTATGAAAAAAGGATTGTTTGCTTTTTTGTTGACGTTCATGCTGGGTATTTTTACTGTTTCGGCACAGGTAGAAAATCCGGCTCAATGGTCATATTCTCAGAAGAGTCTGGGAAATAATGAATACGAACTTGTTTTTAAGGCCGCTTTAGAACCGGGATGGCATATTTATTCGATGTATACGCCCGAAGGTGGTCCTATGGCTACAACTGTTACTTTTGAAGAAGCCGGAAAAGGGATCGAATTGGTTGGAAAAGCAACAGAGAACGAACCCAAAAAAGAACATGACGATGTATTCGGTGTGGACGTTTGGTCGTTCGAACTTGAATATGTCATTACTCAAAAAATTAAAGTAACCGATCCGGCTATTGCTGCTGTAAAAGGTGAAATCGAATTTCAGGTATGCCGCGAAGGACAATGTGTGAGATTCGACGAATCGTTCGATATCAAGATCGGTGATCAGCCTGCTGCTAAAACTGAAGTAAAAGCTGCTGCTGCAACCGATTCTTCCAGTGATTCGACTAAAGACGAGTCTTTGTGGATATTTTTCTGGGGGGCTTTCGTAGCCGGTTTGGCTGCTGTGGTGATGCCTTGCGTTTTCCCGATGATTCCGATGACTGTATCTTTCTTTATGCACGGAGATACGAACAAAGCAAAGGCGAAAGCAAAAGCGATCTTCTTCTCTTTGTCGATTATCGCTATCTATACCGCTCTGGGATTGATTATTTCTATGTTATTAGGTCCTGATTTTATCAACTGGTTAAGTACCAATTGGGTGCCTAATGTATTTTTCTTTGTGATCTTTATGATTTTCGCAGCTTCTTTCTTCGGTGCTTTCGAGATTGTATTACCTTCCTGGATTGTAAATAAATCGGATGCACAGGCAGATAAAGGCGGATATGTCGGAGCTTTCTTCATGGCTTTCACTTTGGTATTGGTATCTTTCTCTTGTACAGCTCCGATTGTCGGGACTGTACTGGTTGAGGCTGCCAGAGGATCTGTACTGCGTCCGATTATCGGTATGTTGGGATTTTCTATCGCTGTAGCCTTACCTTTCGGTTTCTTTGCTTTCTTCCCTTCAAAACTAAGCAACCTGCCGAAATCAGGAGGTTGGTTGAACTCTGTAAAAGTGGTACTCGGTTTTATAGAAGTTGCTTTAGGATTCAAATTCCTGATGGTTGCCGACCAGACTTACCACTGGGGATTACTCGACCGTGAAATATATATCGCTATTTGGGTAACGATCTTTACTTTGCAGGGATTGTACCTGATGGGTAAAATCAAATTTGCACATGACAGCGAACTGAAATACATCGGTGTTCCCCGTCTGGCGTTTATCATCGCTACGTTCACTTTTGTGGTATATCTGATTCCGGGTATGTTCGGTGCTCCTTTAAAAGCTTTGGCCGGTTATTTCCCGCCTCAGGAAACCATCGACTTCGATATCAACCGGATTGTACGGGATAATGTAAAGCAGATTTCTGTCAGTGGTGTTGCTACCGGAACAGCTAAGAAGTCTGACGCTTGTGAAGCTCCGAAATATTCCGATTTCTTGCATTTAGCTCATGGTTTGGATGGCTATTTCGATTATGATCAGGCTTTAAAATGTGCTCAAGCTCAAAACAAGCCGCTCTTTATCGACTTTACAGGACACGGTTGTGTAAATTGCCGCGAAATGGAACAATCGGTATGGTCCGATCCGCGTGTATTGGATATGTTGAAAAACGATTATGTCGTAGTGGCTTTGTATGTAGACGACAAGACTACTTTACCTGAAAGTGAATGGTATGTATCCGATTATGACGGAAAGAAAAAGAAAACATTAGGCAAGAAAAATGCTGACTTTCAGATCAAGAAATTCGATTCCAATGCACAGCCCAACTACATTTTGTTGGATAGCCGCGGCGGCAACGATAATGATCTGAGACCGCATATACTGGCTGCTCCAAGAGGACATAACCTGGATAAAGATGCTTTCGTTGAATTTTTGAAACAAGGTTTGGAAGAATATAAGAAAAGAGGAAATAATTAATTGACTCTTTGACTGATCGATCAGGTACCCCGGAAACGGGGTACCTTTTTTATTTTCCGAAAATTCGGTCTTTTATGTAACTTTTAATCTTTTCAACTGTCTTAGTATTGTAAGTGAGTTTGAATGATGGATAAAAATGAATTTATATCTCTGGTACTTCCTTTAAAGGATCGGTTGTTTCGGGTGGCTTGGTGTATTCTGCGAAGCAAAGAAGAGGCCGAAGATATTGTTCAGGATGTAATGCTGAAGGTGTGGAGGGATGAAAAAGGAAAGGTTGAAAATCTGGCAGCTTATTGTTACACCATGGCCCGGAATCTGGCTTTAAACCGATTGGTCTTGAAAGACAATCGGAGCAAGGAGTTGGAAGGGGCATATGAACAGGAAGTGCAGGAACAACCGTTGGAAAATATAATCCGTACCGAAAAGATGAAGTTGTTATATCGGATGATTGACGGATTACCCGGTTTACAGCGGGATGTCGTCCAATTGAGAGATATGGAAGGACTGAGTTATCGGGATATTGCGAAAACTTTACAGGTGACGGAAGAACAGGTGAAAGTGAATTTATTCCGGGCCAGGAAAAAAATTAAAACATGGATTTTAAACATGGAGAATTATGGATTATGATCGGATCATAGGGTTGTTGGATAAGTACTGGAAGTGTGAAACCACCTTACCCGAAGAAGAAGAACTGCGTTATTTTTATAAGCATTGCCGGCAAATGCCGGAAGAATTGGCCGAATATAGGGAGCTGTTCATCTTTCAGGAAGGGGAAAGACAAATCGGGTTAGGAAATGATTTCGACCGGAAAATTTTGGCTTCCATCTACAATAAACGTCCTGCCGGATGGAGAAAAGGGCTTCGGGTGGCTGCGGTGTTGTTGTTATTGATAGGGGTAAGCCAGGTATTGATCGATATAGGGAATCCGCAAAAGGATACTTGTCAGACTCCCGAACAGGCACTGGCCGAAGTCCGGCAGGCTTTGAATTTTGTATCTTCGAAGATGAACAGAGGACAACAACTGTTGGAAGAGAATATGGACGAAATGAAATGGATAAACCGATATATAAAATAAATAGGTAATGAAAAAGTGGATATGCATTGGATTATTTTTGATAGGAACCTGTAGTGTCCAGGCCCAGGATCTGGTAAGCGATTTTTTGGCCAAGACGAAAGAAAATAAAGTCTTTACACAGGTCAATATCAGCTCCAGGATGTTTCAAATGATTTCAGAGATCACGGATGCTGAAACGGAAAGTATTATCCGAAATTTGACCGGTATGAAAATGCTGACAACAGAACAGGAAACAGACCGGTATTTTCAGGAAGTACGGACGATGCTTCAGAAGCGAAAGCCTGAATATGAGGAATTGATGAGCATTCTGGAAGAAGGAGAACAGGTGTGGATGTATGTCCGGGAAAAGAATAAGGAGATTGTCGAATTGGTGATATTGGTAGGAGGAAAGGAAGAGTTTATGTTGATGAGCTTTTGTGGGGTGATCGATTTGAAAAAAATCTCCCGTTTGGCTAAAGCAGTAAATGTGGAAGGTATGGAGTACCTCGGAAAAGTAAAGAAATAGAGTGTGTCGAATTTTAAACTTTGGGATGATGAAAAAAAGTTTGTTCGTATTGATTTTAATCGGAGGTTGGGTAATCCCCTCTTGGGCTCAGAATAACAAAGAGTTCGAACAATTGTGCAAAAAATATCAGGATTCGGAAAATGTCGGATCGTTCGGAATGGATGGCTTGGGTTGTCTTTTGGCTTCCTGGTTTATCGGGAAAGAAGCGAACGATATAAATGCATTGATTCGGCAATGTTCTTCTTTCCGCATATTGAGTTGTAGCGGAGAAGAAAGTAAAATGCTATGTAAAGATATCCGGGCATTTGTCCGGGCTAGCAAACTCGAGGAATTGATCAGTGTACAAGAAGATGGATCGGAGGTGAAACTCTATATGCAAACGGTTAAAAATAAAGTCCATCAGGTTTTTGTATCGGTTGTCGATGAAGAACAGGAAGTTGTATTTCTGCAAGTAAAAGGAAAATTCGATCTGGCAGCTATTCAAAAATTAGCTAAAACTTCTCAGATTAGTTATCTTTGCCACTGAAAAGGACAACAGATATGCAGATATTGAAGTATATTTTCATCGGTTTGCTGATATTTTTAACGTGTGGTTGTGGTGGAAAGAAAAAACAAGGAGAATTCCGATATTTCCGGAATTATCAACGTACATTTAACGATTTGAACGATAAGCATCTGAAGGCTGCCCGACAATGGGGGATACAACCGGTTACTTCTGACGAATTGTTGGAAGAGCAAATGGGAAAGTTGGATAAAATCGGCTCCTGTCGTTATTATCAGGTAGATGAATTGACCCATTCTATCCCTTATTTGGTTCCCCGGGCAGAGAAATTATTGAAGACGATTGGCCGGAATTTTCAGGATTCCCTTTCCAGTAAAGGCCTCTCTTCCCGTAAGATCATCGTGACCAGTGTGTTGAGAACAACCGGGAATGTGAAAAAGTTGCGGAAGAAAAATGTGAATGCCAGTGCCAACTCAGCTCATGTTTATGGAACTACTTTCGATGTTGCATATGCCCGTTACAAAGGAGCCGAAAAAGAAGAAACCGATAAATTAAAGTCTGTGTTGGCAGAGGTTTTGCAAGATTTGCGCAAGCAAAAGAAATGTTATGTCCGTTACGAATTCAAACAAGGGTGCTTTCACATCACTGTTCGTTAAGTGAACAGGTGCGCTTCATTCTTAGTTGTACCTTTTGTAATGAATTTGGTAACCGACTCCTTTCTTTAAAATCAACTGGTCTTTGTCGAGCTGTATGATATTCAGGGTGTCTGAAAAATGTAAGGTTTGACGGTTGCCGGTACTTTCTCCTTCCAGAATGAGTGTTTTTCCGTTTATCTTCCAGCTTTTGTATTGAAGAGTGGCCATATTGATCGAACTGGCTTTCCCGTCTTTCTGAAATTTTATTCCTTGTACATCCTGGGCTCTGCCGGGGATGGGTTCACACCAGGAACCTAGTATTTTTTTCTCGTAACCTGTATTGGAACAGGATATCAGGCCTAAAGTCAGACAAGCGATTAAAGTAAAATTTTTCATATCACATTTTATTTTATAGTTGTTTGTTTTTAAGGAGATAGCAAAAATAAAATTCTATAGGTGAAATGACGAACTTGTCTTGGAGAAAGAGAAAAAATCTTGATTTTAATCAAGATTTTTTCTGGATTCGTAGAGAATACGGGTTCTGATCCGGCTTAATGTCTCGGGAGTGATTCTGAGGTAAGAAGCAATTTCTTTGAGATTAACCCTGTTCAAAATATCGGGAACTCTTTTTTGTAATTGGAGATAACGTTCCTCGGGGGTATCACAATGCAGGGAAATTATTTTTTTGAGAAAGTCGAAGGCCAACGATTCGACGAATGCACGTACATAAATTTCACCGTCGACCGATATTTGAAGAAAAGGATGTAAGGTTTCCAGAGGGGCCTGGATAACGACAGAATCTTCTAAAGCTTTTACATCCAATAAAGCGTCACAACCCTTTCGGGAAGGCAGGTAGGAGGATATAATTTCTTTCTCGAAAGCAAAAGCCATAATGTGTTCTGCACCTTTAGCGTCATGGCGGAGAAATTTGAAGCTTCCCCGGACGATATAGGCTATCTCATGGCAAAAATGTCCCCTTTGGATAAAAAAACTATTTTTCTTGATTTCTGTTCTTGTCCCGTGTTTTAGGATAATATTTTTCAGGAACTCCAATTCTTTTATATGGATATCGATATCTGACATGAAGCTTGCGGCATACTGTTTATCCGGACGAAGATACAAATAAAGCCTCACATTTTAATATTGAATTATCTTTCAAAATTGATTATCTTTGCACGCCCGGAAGGGAAGGAATCATAGGTAATTATAAAAATAAAATATATTATGGGTTTACAATGTGGTATTGTCGGACTGCCGAATGTTGGAAAGTCTACCTTGTTTAATTGTTTGAGTAATGCGAAGGCGCAATCCGCCAATTTCCCTTTTTGTACGATAGAGCCCAATGTCGGGGTGATCACTGTTCCCGATGAACGGTTGAATAAACTGGTCGAGTTGGTGAATCCGCAGAATGTGGTTCCTGCTGTGGTTGAAATTGTCGATATTGCCGGCCTGGTGAAAGGAGCCAGTAAGGGCGAAGGATTGGGTAATAAGTTTCTCTCTAACATCCGTGAGACGGATGCTATTATTCATGTGTTACGTTGTTTCGATGACGATAATATCGTACATGTGGACGGTAGTGTAGATCCGGTGAGGGATAAGGAAATTATCGATACTGAATTGCAGTTGAAAGATTTGGAAACAGTAGATAATCGCTTACAGAAAGAGGAGAAAAGAGCTATGACAGGTGGGGATCCGGTCGCTAAACGCTTGGTTGAAGTACTTCATCTGTATAAAGCTGCCTTGGAGAAAGGATTGTCTGCCCGTACCGTCGTATTGGACGATTTACAACAGGAAGCGGCCAAAGACCTGCAATTATTGACCAATAAACCCGTATTGTATGTTTGCAATGTCGACGAAGCCTCGGTTGTGAAGGGAAATAAATATGTAGATGCTGTTCGTGAAGCGGTGAAAAATGAAAAAGCCGAAGTATTGATTATCGGGGCAGGCATTGAGGCTGATATTGCAGAACTGGAGACCTACGAAGAAAAACAATTGTTTCTGGAAGATTTGGGACTAAAGGAAGCCGGAGTCAACAAGCTGATTCGTACGGCTTATCATTTATTGAATCTTCAGACCTATTTTACTGCTGGCCCGAAAGAAGTGAGGGCATGGACTTTCCGTAAAGGTATGAAAGCACCTCAGACGGCCGGTATTATCCATACCGATTTCGAAAAAGGGTTTATCCGGGCCGAAGTGATCAAATACGATGATTTCATTGCATACGGTTCCGAAACGAAATGCAAAGAAGCCGGCAAAATGTCGGTAGAAGGGAAAGATTATGTGGTGCAGGATGGAGATATGATGAATTTTAGATTTAATGTATAATCGATCACGGGGACGGGGCAATTGTGCGAAATTTTCGCACAATTGCCCCGTCCCCGTGATCGATTTTTCATCAGTCTTCTTCGTTAGGTAGATAGAAGTCGAAATCGCTATTGCGGTCACAGATTAGAAGGCCGTCCTGGATGGTCAAGGGAGCTACTTGAATACAACTTCTCCGGTATTGATACGGTAGGTTGCCTGATTCATCATTTCGGGTTTCGGTATGTGATTTACGTCCCGGGTGTGTGAAGTAGAATATATAAGCTTTATCTCCGGCCACAACGACGTCGGCATGTGCTCCCTGAGGAGTATCCTGGAAACGCTTGCCTGGTTTATCCAGGAGCAATCCTTGTTTTTCCCAGGTATTTAAGTCGGTGGAACGGTATACCCGCAAACCTTGCCATTCATCGGTGATCATCCAGTAATAATTGCTGAAACGGAATACTTTGGGGCCTTCATGGGCATTCCCTCCAATTGCCGGCTGATCGTGGGTAATCCATTTTTTTAGATTTTTACTTTCGGCCATCATTGTCACAGAGCCGCGGTTCTGGTCTTTGTACCACATTTTCCAAGTACCGTCGGGAGTCCGGTATAAGGTAGGATCGATGATATTGGAGTTGATCTGTGGTTTTCCTGCATATTTCCAGTCCCATAAATTTTTACTAGTGTAGTGGGCGATACAGGCATTCCCGCTCCAATGATTGCGTACGCCTTGAATATAAGATACGAACATATGGTATTTACCGTTGTGATACACGACATCCGGTGCCCAGAATGTGTTGTGTCCCGGTTCGATATCCAGGTCGAGAGTGCCCCGGTAAACCCAACTTTGACCATGGTCGTCGGAAGAGGCTATACCGATCTGATTCCCATAACAATAGGCGACGTCTGCGGTTTCGGAATTTGCCCGGCGTTGCGTGTAAAGCATCCACCAGTTTTTTTCAGTCCGGTTCCAGATAAGTACCGGGTCGGCAGCTCCATCGGTAATCGGATCCCGGAATAGGGGAGCCGGAGCTTGGTGTTGTCCCCACAAACTCATGGTGTAAAGCAGGAATAGAATGAAAAATAAAATTTTCATGGCTGTAGAGTGATTAGATTAGTACAAAAGCTTTACAAGGATACATTTAGAATTTGGGAGCCTGGGCTTCATTCGACGGCATATTTCCTTCCACGTAAGGCCAACCCTTTTTCCAATGTATCCGGTCGAGCATCAGTACTCGCCCTTGTTTGGCTTTATCCCGGATATAAGCGTGATATAAAATCCAGTCGTCGCCTTTCTTATCGGTCATAATTTCGGCGTTGTGCCCCGTACCGGCAAAACTTGCGTTGGGATGAATGACCACCTCGTGGTGATTGTCGAGCATGGAATGACCGTTTTTGTCCATGTAAGGCCCGAACAGGCTTTCCGACCTGCCGACCACCGTAGTATAGGTACTTTTTTCTCCCTGACAGCACGAACCGATAGAAGCGAACAGATAGTAATATTTTCCTTTTTTATGAATATATACAGCTTCGTAGGCCGTTCCTGCTATTTGCGTCGGTTTTGCACCGGGACGGATATGAAGCCCATCTTCGCTTAATTCGATATAATAAATACCCCGAAAACTTCCCCAAAACAGGTATTTCTCTCCGTTTTCTTCGATATAAAAGGGATCGATAGAATTTTGAACTCCGATTTCATTGCTCCTGAAAAGTTTTCCCTGGTCTGCAAACGGTCCTTCCGGCGAATCGGCGACGGCACATCCTATGCCGCAGGTATGTTCGCCACCCCATCGGGACATCGCATAATATAACACGTATTTCCCATCGATGTAATTGATATCCGGTGCCCACAAACCGGCTTGGGGTTCGAAAGTCGGACGTGTCGCGTCGGTGAAAGCAGTTCCGACAAAAGTCCAGTTCACCAGGTCCGGAGATTTATAGATCGGTGTATTGTGAATATCCTCGGTGGCGTATAAATAAAACATACCGTCGGGAGCTTGAATCACGGTAGGATCCGGAGTCGACCTGGCCAGAACCGGATTGCGGTAAACTTTAATTTGGGGTGTTATTCCATAGATGTGGAGAGAACAAAAGAGGAGAAGTAGGAAGATGAATCTTATTTTCATAGATATTGAAGTCATAATAATCAAAAAGGAAACGGTGACTATACAGTTTTAACCCTTGTTACCGTTTTAACTGTTGTCACCGTTTTAACTTTATAAATTGGTTGGCTAACTCCTTGTTATAATAACAGGAACTATCGGTTATTCTACACCGAATTTATAAATACAGGTGCTGTGGTATTTTTCTCCCGGACGTACAACGACCGAAGGCCAGTCGGCTTTGTTGGGTGAATCGGGATAGTGTTGTGTTTCCAGGCAAAGAGCAGAACGTAAAGGATAGTAAATACCGTGTTTACCTTTTACAGTCCCGTCGAGGAAATTACCGGCATAAAATTGAATACCCGGTTCGTCAGTATATACTTCCAGGGTGCGCCCGCTTTTAGGGTCGTACACTTTGGCTGCAACTTGGCTGATGTCGCCTTGGGTGTTCAAAACGTAATTGTGATCGTAACCGTGACCGTTTTTCAATTGTTCGAAATCGTAATTATCGATTCTGGCACCGATTGCGGTTGCTGTCCGGAAATCCATCGGAGTACCTTCAACCGGAGCGATTTCGCCGGTAGTCATAAACGTACTGTCTACCGGAGTATAATGGTCGGCATTCAGCGTCAACTGATGATCCAGAATGGTGGTTTTACCATCTCCTGAAAGGTTGAAATAGGCATGATTGGTCAGATTGACGATCGTCGGTTTGTCGGTTTCTGCTTCATAGTTGATCTGAAGTGCATTGTCGTCGGACAAGTTGTAAGTTACCGTTGTTTTCAGCGTTCCCGGAAAACCGGCTTCTCCGTCGGGAGAAACACAACTCAGGACTAAAGTCTGGGCATTGGGTTGGGTTGCATCCCAGATCCGGTGATGAAATCCGGTGTCGCCTCCGTGTAAGCAGTGACCGTAGTTATTTTGAGGCAATTGGTATTCCTGGCCGTCCAGGGTGAAACGTCCCTGATTGATCCGGTTGCCATAGCGTCCGATCAGCGCTCCGAAATTACCGCCCTGGTCGGCGATGTAATCGGCGATAGAACTGTGGGCCAGCATGATGTCACCAAACTTGCCGTTTCGGTCGGGCACCCAGATAGAAACGATACGACCTCCGTAGTTCGTGATCGCTACTTCTACACCATTTTTGTTTTTCAGTTCGTACAAAGCGACTTTTTTTCCGGAAACCGTCGTGTCGAAATCTGCTTTTTTTAATCCGGATAAGGTCGTGCCCGTATCGGTCTTACTGTTACAAGCCGTCAGAGAGCATAAAGCACAGCATACGATGAGTAGTCTTTTTTTCATAT
This sequence comes from Odoribacter sp. N15.MGS-14, assembly GCF_000980245.1. NCBI lineage: Bacteria > Pseudomonadati > Bacteroidota > Bacteroidia > Bacteroidales > Odoribacteraceae > Odoribacter > Odoribacter sp. N15.MGS-14. Next base: position 18,683 of record NZ_LARE01000005.1, on the reverse strand, counting down.
ATTAAAATATTTAGTGTGTAAGTTTGTTACAAAGTAAGAAATAATCCGGATAGAATACTAGTAGAATTATGTCATAAAATGGTATTTTCAGATCAAACTAAACCTTTGAAGGCGGATTCCGGACTTGATTTTTACCTGATATTGATATTTAATGGTTAGATTCTTTTACCTTTTCTTTCATTTTAGAATTATTTTTACGCTATTGAAATTTTTAACCTAAAATATGATATGATGAATTTACTCACGAAATCATTGTCGGTTTGTGCAGGTACTTTATTGGCAACGGGTATTTTATTCACCGGTTTTCGTTCGGCTGACGAAGAGCATATAGCTGTAGTGGAACGTCCTTCGACCAAGGTAGCCAATGTGAATTATACCGGTAGCCGGGCTCCTTTGAAACCTTTACAGTTTATTAAATTGCCTGTCGGGAGCATTCAGCCCGAAGGGTGGCTGAGGAAATACCTGGAACTGCAGAGAGACGGGCTGACCGGACATTTGGGAGAAATCAGTGCCTGGTTGGAAAAAAATGACAATGCCTGGCTGACTTCCGGCGGACAACATGGTTGGGAAGAGGTTCCCTATTGGTTGAAAGGATACGGTAATCTGGCCTATATCCTGAACGATCCTAAAATGATTGCCGAGACGAAAGTTTGGCTGGAAGGAGTTTTTAAAAGTGTACAACCGGATGGGTATTTCGGACCGGTAAACGAACGGGACGGCCGCCGGGAATTGTGGGCTAACATGATTATGTTGTGGTGCATGCAGTCTTATTATGAATATTCCGGCGATCAGCGGGTGATCGACTTGATGACCAATTATTTCAAATGGCAGCTGACGGTCGATGACAGTAAATTTCTGAGGGATTACTGGGAAAATAGCCGGGGAGGTGATAACCTTTGGAGTGTGTACTGGTTGTATAATATTACCGGCGATTCATTTTTATTGGAACTGGCGGAGAAGATTCACCGTTGTACGGCCGATTGGACGATGGACAGCCGTTTACCCAACTGGCATAATGTGAATGTAGCACAGTGTTTTCGTGAACCGGCCACTTATTATATGCTTTCGGGTGATTCGGCCCATTTAGCTGCCAGTTATAATGTACATGCTTTGATTCGCCGTTGTTTCGGGCAGGTGCCGGGCGGTATGTTCGGGGCCGATGAAAATGCCCGGATGGGATGTATCGATCCCCGGCAAGGTACTGAAACCTGTGGGTTTGTCGAGGAAATGGCTTCCGACGAATTGATGATGCGTATCACCGGCGATCCGATGTGGGCAGAACAGTGTGAAGACGTGGCCTTCAATTCTTATCCGGCAGCGGTGATGCCTGATTTCAAGGCGCTGCGTTATATCACTTCCCCCAATCAGGTGTTGAGTGATGCGCAGAATCACAACCCCGGGATCGACAACGGAGGACCGTTCCTGGCGATGAATCCTTTTAGCAGCCGGTGTTGCCAGCATAATCACGCACAGGGATGGCCTTATTATACCGAACATTTGGTGATGGCTACTCCGGATAACGGTCTGGTGGCCGCTCTTTACGGAGCTTGTCAGGTTAAAGCTAAAGTGGGGAATGGCAAAGAGATCGTTTTGAAAGAAACAACCCGCTATCCGTTCGAAGAAACCATTGCCTTTACGATGGATACGAAAGAAAATGTGAATTTCCCGTTTTATCTGCGGATTCCCTCCTGGACCGCGAAAGCTCAGGTGAAAGTGAATGGCAAACGGGTGAAAGTCTCTCCTGTGGCCGGGGAGTATTTCCGTATCGAACGGACCTGGAAAAATGGTGACCGGGTGGAACTGGTATTGCCGATGCACCTGACTATGCGTACCTGGCAGGTGAATAAGAATAGCGTCAGTGTAAATTACGGTCCTCTGACTTTATCGCTGAAAATCGGCGAGGAATTTATCCGGAAGGATAGTCGTGAGACGGCTATCGGTGATTCGAAATGGCAAAAGGGAGCAGATGCTGAAAATTGGCCTTCTTATGAGATCCATCCGACAACTGCCTGGAATTATGCACTGGTATTAGGCGAAAAGAATCCGTTGGAAGGATTTGAAGTGGTGAAAAAAGCCTGGCCGTCGGATAATTTCCCGTTTACTCCCGGGAATGTCCCCTTGGAAGTGAAAGCGCAGGGACGCCGGATTCCTTCGTGGAAGATCGATAAGTATGGGTTGTGCGCTGTACTACCCGAAGCAGATGCCCCGAAATCCCCGCAAATTGAAAATATTACCTTAATACCGATGGGAGCTACCCGTTTGCGGATTTCTGCTTTCCCTGCCGTATCTGAATAATAAAAGCTTGTAAGATGAAATATGGGTGGTATTTAGTGATCGGTATTCTCCTGTTCGCATGTAAAAGCGGACAGGAGACTGTTTTCTGTAATCCTTTGGATGTAGCCTTTGGAGATCCTTATGTTTTACTGGCTTCCGACGGACATTATTATATGTATGGGACGGGAGGTGTGGAAGATGGTTTTGCTTGTTATTCTTCGGACGACCTGGTGCATTGGCGTTCCGAGGGACAGGTCTACTGGGGAAATACTCCCGAATCCTGGGCTGTGGCTAATTTCTGGGCTCCGGAAGTATATGAACGGAATGGTAAATTTTATCTGTTTTTTAGTGCCGATTGGAAAGAGAACCCGGACCATGAATTGGAAAATTTCCGTATCGGGGTGGCTGTAGCTGACCGTCCGACCGGACCTTTCCGTGAATTGACCGACGGCCCTCTCTTCGATCCGGGGTATCCGGTGATCGATGGGAATGTATTTACGGATGAGGACGGACGTTCGTACCTCTTTTTCTCCCGCTGTTGTTATAAACATCCGGTGGAAAGTGAAGTCGCCGATTGGGCGAAGGAGAAAGGAATGTTCGATGAAATTGAAGAGAGTTGGGTATATGGTGTGGAAATCAAATCTGATTTTACAGGGATATTGGGTGAACCGGTATTGGTATTACGGCCGCCTGTCCGGATGGACGACCGGCAGGCTGAATGGGAAAGCCGTTCTGTTACATCGGGAGAAGTAAACCGCCGCTGGACAGAAGGCTCTTTTACCCTGAAAAAAGGAGATACCTATTATATGATGTATTCGGCCAATTTCTTCGGGGGCAAGAACTATGCCGTCGGATATGCTACGGCTGACTCTCCTTTAGGTCCTTATGTGAAAGCTGCTAATAATCCGGTGTTGGAGAAAAATGTCGGTAAGGGAGGTATCGTGACAGGAACAGGACACAACAGTGTTACCTGGTCCCGGGATGGGAAAAGAATGTTTTGTGTATACCATGGTCGGACGGCTCCTACGGGAGAACAAAGAGTTGTATTTATCGATCCGATGGAGATAGACGGGAACGGTGTTTTGAAAGTGAATGGTCCGACGACAATCGAACAGAAAATCAGATTATAACAATCACGGGCAATCACGGGGACGGGGCAATTGTGCGAAAGTTTCGCACAATTGCCCCGTCCCCGTGATTACCCGTGATTACTATAACAGAATCGGAACGGTATAGGAAAAATAAGTCTAAATTTATAGGTATAAATAATATATAAATACTGTGATTTATATGGGATAAAATTTTTATCTGAGATCGATAACTTCTACTTCCGGATGTTTAGCCGGGTCGAATTTAAAGAATGAATCGGCAGGTACGGGTGAACTTTGTTTGATGGATTTGATTGTGATCAGGACATTGTTTCCGTCTTTGCCGAAAGAGGTTACTTTTTGTATCGATGAAGTGGCTGGATTTACCCAGATACCGATTTTTGTAAAGTTACGGCTTTTATCTGTAGGAAAAAGTTCGATGTAGGTTATGCCGTTGCTCGTGCTGACCAGTTTTTGCTCGAATCCTTGGTTGTGGATATCGAAAAGTGTCGTCGGATTCAACATCTCTTCTTCTTCTTCATTGGGATTTTTGATGTTGACTTCCTGTACTTCCGGCATATAGGTATAGATATTTTTTCCGTCGTAATAGTTTTCAACATCCATCACGTTGAGTTTATAAAGATTGCCTTTCATCCAGGCTTTCCCTTCGTGCATTTCATGGATGTTTTCGTCTGGGTTTTCCATCGTTAGGGTGAAGTCGATTTCTGCAGCCGGGTAAGCTTTGAATTTTGCTGCTGCTTTATCCAATATTTCTTTTGCTTTCGGGTCGTTTTGGGCAAATACCGAACAAGCCAGGAGCACAAATAAGAAGGTTGTAAAATATCGCATAATAAATGTTTTAATGTGTTCTGATCCTATTTTGTGATTTCATTACGGCAAAGATACAGAATGTACCGTATATTCTGAAATTTTATTTAGATTTGTATGGTGAAATAAGTTTAAGGATCTATGTTGTTATTTATAAAGCTCGGCTTTTTCGATATACTGGATATTCTGATCGTTGCTTTTATTTTTTATCAGATTTATCGTTTGGTGAAGGGTACGGTAGCAATTAATATCTTTGCCGGAATTTTTACGTTTTATGTGGCCTGGTTGTTGGTGAGGGCGTTGAATATGGAGCTGATCACCTCCATTATGGGGCAGTTTTTCGGTATGGGAATGATCGCCCTCTTGATCGTTTTTCAACAGGAAGTCCGGCGTTTTTTGTTGCTGGTGGGAAGTAAATACAACCTGCAGAATATTTTCAATCTGGAAAAATTGTTTGCCAAGCCGGTGATCAAGGAAGATGTATCGGATGCGATTGTCGAGGCCTGTGTAAATTTTTCGGCTTCCAAGACAGGTGCTTTGATCGTTTTTCAGCAAAATACCGAATTGTACAATTATGCCCAGACAGGGGTCATGATGAAAGCGAAGGTGACCGATGAATTGATCGAAAATATTTTTTTCAAAAATACGCCTTTACACGATGGAGCCGTCATCATCAATGAAAATAAGATTTTAGCTGCCCGTTGTATTCTTCCGGTCTCCGATCGCCGGGATATTCCCGGAAGTATGGGATTGCGCCATCGGGCCGCTTTGGGACTCAGTGGGGTGAGCGATGCTTATGTGGTTGTCGTGAGCGAAGAAACCGGAAACATTACTTTCTTTAAAGACGGAAGTTATAAAGTAAAAGTGAGTCCCGAAGAATTGAAAAAATTTCTGAGTAACGATTTCTCCGGCTTTGTGGTAAAATAATGTCATTTGCCCGGTTATTGGTAAATAAAAGAGGGGTCCTGCATGCAAAACCCCTCTTGTGTCGGTAAGCGGTTGGCTTATAAAGTTTTCAGACAAGCGTTGACGTTATCTTCAATTCGTTTCAGGACGTTGGTAGAGTCGGCTTTCACGAATTTTTGGCCGGTAATGTGTTCGTATAATTCGATGTAGCGATCGGTAATTCCGGCAACTACTGCGGGAGTCATTTCCGGTACCTTTTGTCCGGCTTGTCCCTGAAAACCGTTATCCATCAACCATTCACGAACGAATTCTTTGGATAATTGTTTTTGTTTTTCGCCTTTGGCAAAACGTTCTTCATACCCTTCTGCGTAGAAATAACGTGAAGAATCCGGAGTATGGATTTCGTCGATCAGGTAAATCCGACCGTTTTTCTTTCCGAATTCATATTTAGTATCTACCAAAATCAATCCTTTCTCGGCAGCAATTTCTGTCCCGCGTTGGAATAAGGCATAGGTGTATTTTTCCATCAGCTCGTAATCTTCGCGGCTAACCAGGCCCTGAGCGATAATTTCTTCTTTGGAAATATTTTCGTCATGACCTTCATCGGCTTTTGTTGTAGGCGTAATCAGGGGAGAGGCGAATTTCTGATTTTCTCTCATGCCTTCGGGTAGGGGCAGACCGCAAAGGGTACGTTCTCCGGATTTATAAGCCCGCCAGGAACTTCCGGTCAGGTAACCTCGGATCACCATTTCTACTTTAAACGGTTCGCATTTATGTCCGACAGTAACCATCGGGTCCGGAGTGGCTATTTTCCAGTTCGGAACGATATCTGCGGTTGCATCTAGGAATTTGGCTGCGATTTGATTCAATACCTGCCCTTTGTAAGGCACTCCTTCAGGCAATACGACGTCGAAGGCCGAAATTCGGTCTGAAACCACCATGACCAGATATTCATCATCGATATCATACACGTCACGCACTTTCCCTTTGTACACACTTTTTTGTCCCGGGAAACAGAAATCTGTTTTTACAATAGCATCCATAGAAATTATATTAAAAATTTAATCCATTTATTCTTCATTCTTCCCTTGCCGTTCTTCCTGCTCTTCATTGTATGCTTTCACAATATCCTTCACCAGCCGGTGACGTACGATATCGTCGGAATTAAATTCCACGAAAGCGATGCCCTTGATGTCTTTCAGGATTTTGAAGGCATGAATGAGGCCCGAATCTCCACGCCGGGGTAAATCGATCTGACTCATATCACCGGTGATCACAAATTTAGCACTGATCCCCATTCGTGTTAAAAACATCTTCAACTGATTGCGGGTCGTATTTTGTGCTTCGTCGAGGATTACAAAAGAATCGTTTAGCGTGCGTCCTCTCATATAAGCCAGCGGGGCGATCTGGATAACTTCAGATTCCAGGTATTCTTCCAGCTTTTTGGGCGGAATCATGTCCGATAGGGCGTCGTATAGAGGCTGGAGATAAGGATCTACCTTTTCTTTCATATCTCCGGGCAGGAATCCCAGGCTTTCACCGGCTTCGACAGCCGGACGGCTCAGCACGATCCGTTTCACTTCACGATTACGCAAAGCCCTTACAGCCAAGGCGATCGCTGTATAGGTTTTTCCCGAACCGGCAGGACCGGTGGCGAACAATAAATCATTGGTTCTGGCCAGCTCTACCAATTTACGCTGATTGGGGGTACGGGCACGGATCGCTTTACCGGCATTCCCGTATAAAATGACCGATTCGGCATCTTCCGGATCGGCGACAACATGATCTTCCAGGATGATCCGTTTCAAGTTGGCTACCGTGAGCATATTATAACGGTGGTAGTGCTCGAGTAAAGCAATGATTTTAGTATTTAAAATTTCTATATCGTTGATTTCTCCCTGGATAATAATTTCGTCTCCCCGGGCTGTGATTTTCAGTTTGGGAAAATACTCTTTTAATAGATTGAATTTTGAATTGTTAACTCCGTAAAAATCAATGGGATCTATATTCCCTATGCTTATTCTTTTCTCAATCATGCAATCTTCAATAAATATAACAAAGGTACTACCTTTTTTATGATATGTGAGAGCAGAAACCGATTTTTTTTAATCATAAAAATACATTATTTTTGCAGCCACGAATTGGTGAAAAATGCATGAGGCTGTCGGGTAAGCTGTCCCGGAAGGAGGTAGAGACAACCTCTTTGATTGGTTATTTATGGAAGATCTGGAAAAGAAAAAAGAGGCTTTTGCCGAATTACTGGAAGTGATCGCAACACTTCGCGTCGAGTGTCCCTGGGATAGAAAACAGACAATGGAATCGTTGAGGGCATTGTCGATCGAAGAGGTGTATGAATTGGGGGATGCTATCCTGGCAGGAGATATGGCCGAAGTGAAGAAAGAATTGGGGGATTTGTTGATGCACATCGTATTTTATGCCCAGATAGGCAGTGAAAAAGAGGCTTTCGACATCACCGATGTACTGAATAGTATCTGTGAGAAATTGAAATACCGGCATCCTCATATTTATGGCGAAGTGAAAGTGAATAGTGCTGAAGAGGTGTTGCAGAACTGGGAGCAGTTGAAATTGAAGGAAAAAGGACGGAAACACCGGGTATTGGAAGGGGTTCCCATGTCATTGCCGGCTTTGGTAAAGGCTTACCGTATTCAGGATAAAGCACGGGGAGCCGGATTCGACTGGAAACAAAAGGAGGAGGTATGGACCAAGGTGAAAGAGGAACTGGAAGAGTTTGAGACAGAAGCAGCGAAAGCCGACCAGGAGAAGATGGAGCAGGAATTCGGGGATTTTTTGTTTTCGATCATCAATGCAGCCCGTTTATATGGTATTAATCCCGAGAATGCATTGGAAAAAACAAACCGGAAATTTATCCGCCGCTTCGGTTATGTGGAAGATAAAGCGAAAGAGACAGGGAAAAATTTATCGGATATGAGCCTGGAAGAGATGGAGGCCTATTGGCAGGAAGCCAAAGAGAGAGAACAGAAATAGGGGAAAAGATGGATTTGACAGGGAAATGGAGATATATCGAGAACTACGGCTACGGTGTCGCCGAGGGTGAGCTTTACCTGAAACAGAAAGGACAAAAGTTGGCCGGAAGGATCGTGTTTACGGATAAGGTCGAAGGAGAGAGTTCTTATATGATACAGGAATTTTTAAAAGGAGAACTGGAAGGGCGTAAAGTGCGGCTGGAAGCCATTGAGTTCGACATCATTCATTCGGAGTTTCCGATTACCTATCAGCTGGATCATTGGTTCGGTTTATTGGTCGATGACAATACGATCAAAGGAGTAAGTAAAGACGGACAAGGGGTAGAAGGATATTTTGAATTTGAAAAAGTAGCTACCAGTTTACCCATGGAAATCTGAAATGCCTGTTGCATCGGTATACAAAATTTAGGAAAGTTGACGAAAGTCAGCTTTTTTTTTATTCTTTTCTTTTAAATTGCCCATGCTATTAATCTAAAACCAGTTACTATGTCAAAAATTAAAAAACATCCGGTGTTGGAAGTTCCGGTAAGGGATAAAGTCATCTTTAAATATAATGGGCAGGAAGTAGAAGGAGAGAAGGGGTATACCATAGCGGCTGCATTGCATCAGGCAGGCTTTCCGGTGCACAGTCATAGCCTGGACGGGCGGGAACGTTCGCTGGAATGCGGTATCGGTAAATGCGGGGCTTGTGAGATGTTGGTCGACGGAAAAATCCGGCGGATTTGTATTACGAAAGTGGATGGAGTGAAGGAAGTGAGGGAGGTGACCGAAGATTTCATGGCCAAAAAGGTGAAACAACCGGTTGTCGATAAAAAGAAAATTTTGCGAACGACGGTGGTGATCATCGGGGCTGGACCTGCAGGGCTTGCTGTTCGGGAAGAATTCAATAAATATGGCGTAGATAATATCGTCATCGATAATAACGATAAGACAGGAGGACAATTTACCATGCAAACTCATCAGTTTTTCTTTTTCGAAAAAGAGAAACGTTTTGGTGGAATGCGTGGATTCGATATAGCCAAGACATTGGCCGGAGAGAATACCGACGGTATTTATCTGAATTCTACGGTTTGGGATCTGCTCGAAGGGAAAAGAGTGGCCGTGAAAAATATACAGACCGAGGAGATATTTTTCGTCGATGCCGATTACCTGGTTGTTGCAACAGGTGCTGTACCGTTTATGCCGGCTTTCGAAAACGACGATCTGCCGGGGGTATATACTGCCGCTGTCGTGCAGAAAATGATGAACAGCGAACTGACCTTATTGGGTAAAAATGTCCTGACGATCGGTGCCGGTAATATCGGTTACCTGACCTCTTACCAGCTGATGCAGGCCGGGGCGCAGGTCAAGGCTATTCTGGAGGCTATGCCCCGGGAAGGGGGATTTCCGGTACAGGCCAACCGGGTAAGGCGTTTGGCTATTCCGATTCTAACTTCGCATATGCTGTTGAAGGCAATCCCGAATAAAGAACATAATGGCATCGTCGGTGCGGTGATTGCCCGGTGTGAAAATTTCCGTCCGGTACCGGGAACGGAAAAGGTGATTGAAGGAATCGATGTCATTAATATTTGTACCGGATTGATTCCGGATAATCAGCTGCTTACCAAAGGAAAAGAAGTGTTCGGCGGACGTTGTTTTGCTGCCGGCGATGCTATCCGGATCGGTGAAGGGACTAGTGCGGTCTTGAAAGGACGGCATACGGCAATGCAGATTATGATGGAATTGGGCGTACGGCTGGATTATGACGATTATCTTCTGTTGTCCAAAGAATACATCGATTCGCAGCAACATCCGGTGAAAGTGTTGGAAGAGCCCCGTTTGCCGGAAGAATCCAGACGGTTGGCCCGGGGCTTCGTGCAGGCGGATTGCCTGTATGGTTTTGCTTGCAATCCCTGTTCCTTTGCCTGTCCGCATGGTGCGATTACCAAAACGTCGACTTCTACCGTGCCGGTGATCGATTACGATAAGTGTATCGGTTGTATGGAATGCGTTTATCAGTGTCCCGGATTAGCTATTTTCGGTTATGATTTACGGAAAGACAATCTTTTTTTACCGATTGAATATGAAGCACATGAAGGGGCAGAAGTCTATCTGGTGAACAATAACGGAGAGATATTGGGGGAGGGCAAGATCGAAAAGATTCTGCATAAGCCGAATAAAACGAATGTAGCCCGGGTAAAGTCCCTGACGATTCAGGGGGATGCCCTGACGCGGGTCAGGGGATTCGTTGTGAAAGAAAATTACCCGGAACCTTTGCAGCCGAAACCTTTGTTGGAAGATACAGCAGGGCCCACCTATATTTGTCATTGTGATGATGTGAAACTGGAAGAGGTATTGCAGGTGATCGGAGACCGGACATTTATTTCGATAGATGAAATCAAACATACCACCCACCTGGGCATGGGACCTTGCCGCGGTAAACGGTGTATCCCCCGTTTGCGGACAGCGCTTCGTAGCAGAGGAATCGAATTGGTCGGGGATGCCACTCCCCGGGCTCCGCTGTCGAATCAGTTGACATTGGGCGAGATCGCACCTGCCAAAAAAGGAGATACTTATCTGGTGGCCAACCGGGATACCTTTAAGAAGATAGAAGTCAGTGCTCTGATTGCCGGAGGAGGTATAGCCGGAAGCTCGTTATTCCGTTATATGGCGGAGGCTGGAATGAATCCGGTATTGGTAAATGCCGACCGGGGATCGTCATGGAGAAATATCGGCGGCGGACGTACGGCTTTCTCTTTGCCCGAACTGGCAGAAATTGCGGCTCAGAATCATCATATCTTTAAAGAATTACAATATCTGTCCAATATCGATTACAAACCGATCCGGTACATCAGTTTTGCACACGATGAGGCAACTTATAAGGCATTGGAAGCCAGTAAAGCCTGGTCGAAAGCAGAAATGATCGCTCCGAAGCAGTTCCGCGAAGAGATTTCTCCATATTTTAATGCTAATCCTAAAAAATATATTTCGGCTTTGGTAACGGACGATTGTTGGCAGGCGACTCCCGGAAAAGTGGTGGACCTGGTACGTAATCTGGGAATAGCTGCCGGAGGGACGGTCATGGAGGATTGCCGGGTGCTCGAAGCTTGCCGGGAGGGGAAATATACCAGTGTACTGGTACAGACCCACGATAAAAAATATGTGGAGTATCGTACCGAACATTTTGTCAATGCTTTGGGAAGCGGAGCCGGTAAATTGTGCGATAGCATGGGGATAGACGCCGGATTGTATCCTGTACGCCATCAGGCTTTCATTACCCGCCGTCTCCCGATGTTGGGTAAGAATGGGACGAATCTGGATATGTTGATCGACCGGCAGGATTACAAAGGTTTTTCTGCGGTTTATGGTCAGCAGATCGCTTATACCGGTCAGATTATCGGTTGTGCATCGCCGAAACTCGACGCTATGCGTATCGATAAAAATCTGAAGGTAAATACAAAAGCCTTTTTGGAAATCGTCAGTGAGATGTTCTCTGAATGGATTCCTGATTTGGCCGGTGTAGGTATACAAGCGGTGTGGGCCGGATATTACACCGAACCCCGTTATATTGTCGATCCTGAATTGGGACTGTTTGTCGGAATGCGTGGACACGGATTCATGCTCTCGCAGTACATTGCCCGGATGTATGTCGACAAACTACTGGGACGTCCTGTACCGGAATATTTCGAAAAATTAAAACTGAACGGGCCCGGATTATCTGAAAAAGCGTTTAAATAAGAGTGTAGCAAGTTTAGAAGTGCATAGACCCTGCGGACACTTTTTTATGGCTGTTGCTATGGCCGGTCGGGCCTGAGTCTCCCGGAAGAAAGTGTCCTGCAGGGATCTTTTATATCGGAGAGCTGCGGATGATCATTCCGGGGATTTCAATTATTCTGAGTTTTATTCTTTATATTTGTCGCGGGTACGAGGAATAAAACGGAAGAGTTAAATAGGTTTGAAAACCAAACAAAACGTGCAATTAATTTAGCCATGGTTGAAATAGGAAGATTTAATACTTTGACGGTAGTAAAAATCGTCGATTTTGGAGTTTATCTGGACGGAGGAGAACGCGGTGAGATCCTCATGCCGAAAGAATATGTCCCGGCCAATTGTTTTCCGGACGATGAGGTAAAGGCTTTTGTTTATTTCGATTCGGAGGACCGGATTGTCGCTACGACAGAACATCCCAATGTAATGGTCGGCGAATTCGCTTTCCTGAAAGTGGTCGCTCTAAGTTCTGTAGGGGCCTTTCTGGATTGGGGATTGCGGAAGGATCTGCTGGTACCTTTCCGGGAACAACGCGATCCGATGGTAGAAGGAAAATCCTATCTGGTATATGCTTATCTGGATAAAGCTTCCGACCGGATTGTCGCTTCGACGAAGATCGATAAATATCTGGATCAGGTATTTCCGGAATACGAGCCCAATCAGGAAGTTGAGGTATTGATCGCGCGGCAGTCGGATCTGGGATATAACGTGATTGTAAATAATACCCATTGGGGCTTGATCTATAAAAACGAGATTTTTCGGCCGCTGAAGATCGGTCAAAAAATGAAAGGGTATATTAAGGAGGTGCGAGAAGATGAAAAGATCGATGTGAGCCTGCAACAGCCCGGATATGCCAAAATAGAAGGGTTGGCCGGTGTGGTGCTCGAAAAATTGAAAGATTACGGTGGTATGCTGGACCTTTCGGATAAAAGCCAGCCGGAAGAAATCTACAAGGTCTTCGGATGTAGCAAGAAAAATTATAAAAAGGCCTTGGGGACCTTACTGAAACAAGGACTGATCGAGATCGGCGATTCCGAAGTCCGGTTGAAAACAGAAGATTGAATTCGGGGCCTATGCGGACACTACTTTGGGGCGTGATCGGAATGATGGTTTGGTGTAGGTGTCGTACCTTCCGGCCAAAGGGAAAGCGGTGCTGTTGAAATATAAATTGAAAAAAGATTTTTAATGGGAACTGAACTGAATGCTAAACCGCATTATTTAATTCTGGATGGATTAAGAGGTGTTGCTGCTATCCTGGTCGTATTTTTTCATTTATTCGAAGCCCATTCGTCGGGGCCGTTGGATCAGGTGATCAATCATGGTTATCTGGCGGTGGATTTTTTCTTTGTGCTTTCGGGGTTTGTGGTCGGTTATGCTTACGACGATCGTTGGAATAAGATGACCATCGGTGCTTTTTTTAAGCGTCGTTTGATCCGGTTGCAGCCGATGGTGGTGATGGGGATGTTTATCGGTGCTGTATTTTTCTTTTTCGGGAGCGAGGCTATGTTTCCGGGAATCGGTCAGGTTTCGGTTTGGCAGGTGATGTTGTTATTTGTTATCGGCTCTACTCTGCTTCCTGTGCCGACCTCTATGGATATCCGCGGATGGGGGGAAATGCACCCGTTGAACGGACCTGCCTGGTCACTTTTCTTCGAATATATCGCCAATATTCTCTATGCTTTAGTGATCCGGAGGTTTCCGAAGTTTTTACTGACCTTGCTGGTGATCGTGGCCGGCGGAGCTTTGATTCATTATGCCGTGACAAGTCCGAACGGCTGTCTGGCCGGCGGCTGGAAATTGGATGGCCCGCAACTGAGAGTCGGGTTTACCCGTCTGATGTATCCGTTTTTCGTCGGGCTGTTATTATCCCGGACCGGTTTCCTGATCCGGACCAGGTATGCTTTTGAAAAGTGTAGCCTGTTGCTTTTGATCGTCCTGGCTATGCCTCGTTTAGGAGGTGAGAGCCAGTATTGGTTGAATGGATTATATGAAGCCCTTTGTGTCATCGTTGTCTTTCCATTGATCGTAGTGCTCGGTGCTGGCGGAAAGTTATCGGAGAGCCTGTTCTCGAAAGGTTGTGATTTTATGGGAAAGATTTCTTATCCGCTTTATATCGTCCACTATCCGGTAATCTATCTTTATTGGAATTGGGTTACACCCAGGCATTTGCCCTGGACATCGGTATGGCCTTCTACTATTTTGATTGCGGCATTTTGTATCATGATGGCTTATGCCTGTCTGAAATTATATGACGAACCGGTAAGAACGTGGTTGAGAAAGAAGTTGAAAATCTGAAAAGGGATTGTCCGGAAGCGGGGAGTCTCACTTCGGGACAATCACTGGAGTGGTTGTTCAGTCGATAAGTTCGACATCTAATGCCGGAGGCAGGTTCTGCTTTTCTTTTTTCTCCGGAAGCTCTTCCTGTACTTCCGTAGTGGTTGAAGTTTCTTGGGCTGCCACTTCCTGATCTTCCGGTTTGATTTCAGGCAGATGGTCCAGTTCGTAGTCGAAAGCGGTGATTTCGGGGTAGTCGAGTTTGCCGATGAGGGTCATGATATCCTCGGCGGAATCTTCGGCTGTTTTTTTATCTTCGGTCTCAGCTTCCGTTTGCTCGGGCGTTTCTGTGAGATCGGTCGTTTGTGAGGTTACTTCGGTAGCAGCAACTGTTTCAGTCTCCCGATTTACCGTTGTTGTATCTTCAGGCACTTCCTCCGTATTTTGTGTTTCAATCATTCCGGCTTCGGAAGAAGGATCGGGGATAATTTCTTCTACCGGGGGGAGGGGAAGCACTTCGTCTGTACACTCGCAAGCCTTGGCCGGAGTCTTTTCGTAAAGTTCTCCGTGTTCACAACAGAATACCCGTCCCGGGAATTTCTCGATCAGGTCGTATTGGTGGGTAGCTATAATAATCGTTTTACCGGTGTCACAAATTTCTTTTAATAATTCCACCAACTGATAGGAGGTTTCCGGGTCGATGTTACCTGTCGGTTCGTCTGCCAGGATCAGAGGAGGGGCATTCAATAAAGCCCGGGCCAGTACGATACGTTGCTGTTCTCCTCCGGATAGCTGATGGGGCATCTTGGTCTGTTTGTCACTCATGCCGACTTTAGTGAGTACGGTTTCAATCCGTTCCTTGATGGCTTTTTTATTTTTCCAGCCGGTAGCTTTCAATACGAATTCCAGATTTTCATATACATTCCGGTCGATCAATAATTTGAAATCCTGAAAAACAATACCGCATTTCCGGCGTAGCAAGGGAACCTGTGACTTTTTGATTTTTTTTAATTGAAAACCGGCCACTTCAGCTTTCCCATATTCTAATGGCAATTCTGCATATAAAGTTTTCAGGAAGGAACTTTTCCCACTGCCTACCTTGCCGATCAAATAGACAAATTCACCGCTTGCGATATCGATATTGACATTTTTGAGTATGGTGTTCTTTTGTTGGCGGATTACTCCCCCCTCCATTTTAATAATGCTTTCTGCCATCTTACTGAAATACTAGGTTCAAATTTGAATATGCTGTTCTAAGCCTTACTCTGTTTTTAAGTTCTTTAATCCTGCAATGGTTGCTTCCGGATCTTCGGATTTGAATACAAAACTTCCGGCGACTAATGCATCTGCACCGGCAGCAACCAATTCTCTTCCGGTTTCGAAATTTACTCCTCCGTCGATTTCGATCAGGGTATGGCTATGCGTAGCCTGTATGAGTGCCTTCAGTTTTTTCACTTTTTCAAGCGAATGTTCGATAAAAGATTGCCCTCCGAAACCGGGATTCACACTCATGATCAGCACCACATCGATATCCTGTATCGTGTCTTCGAGCAGACTGACAGGAGTGTGCGGATTTAAGGCAACTCCGGCTTTCATGCCCAAAGCTTTGATTTGTTGGAGCGTACGGTGTAAATGGGTTGACGCTTCAAGGTGTACGGTCAGGATATCGGCTCCGGCTTTGTGAAATGCTTCAACATATCTCTCGGGTTGCACGATCATCAAATGAACATCGAGCGGTTTACGGGCTATTTTCCTGATTTGAGATACAACAGGCAGGCCATAGGATATATTGGGCACGAATACACCGTCCATGATGTCGAGATGAATCCAATCGGCTTCACTTCGATTGACCATTTCCACGTCTTTGCCCAGGTTCATAAAATCGGCGGCTAGAAGCGAAGGAGAAACTATTACACTCATATGCTTTGTTTTTGATGGTTTATTTTATTCGGCTTCCTGACTTTCGTCTTCGTACCAACTGGCATACATCGAGTAAGCATTTACAATTCTTTCCACTTCTCCTTTCAATAACTCTTCACCTAATTGTTTCATTTTTTGGGCTGGTGTCCCGGCATATACCCAGCCTGATTCTACTACGGTACCTTTTGTGACCACACTGCCTGCCGCCACGATCGTATTGCTTTCAACCACAGCATCGTCGAGAACGATAGCTCCCATGCCGATCAGGACATTGTCTTTGATCGTACACCCATGAATGACGGCATTGTGTGCGATAGAGACATTATTTCCGATGTTTGTCGGTGATTTTTTATAAGTGGCGTGGATCGTGGCATTGTCTTGTATATTGACTTTGTTACCGATCCGGATGGAGTGTACATCGCCGCGTAGCACAGCGCCGAACCAGATACTGCAATCGTCTCCCATTTCTACATCACCGATAATAGCTGCATTATCGGCTAAAAAACAGTTTTTCCCGAATTTAGGGGTATGTCCGTTTAGTTTCTTTATGATAGCCATATTGTAAACAAAATTAATAACTTAAAATTGAAACGTAACTTTTTAAACCGTTACGGGCTTCGAAGTTACGAATTATGAGGAAAACGGCAATAAAATATGCTAATTTTCAGTTTTTCAATTTCAATTTTCGAATATTTAATGAATCGGGCGAAACTGCCTGCATCGATTGGGCGTACAAGAGGGTGTAATCAGAAAAATAATTGAATATTGAAAGGAGGAAAGCGATGAATATGGTAAAAAGAAATAATGAGATCAAACCGTTTTATTCTAATTTTCTGGATGATTTTTTGAATACGGGATTATCTGCTTTTGAGGACAGAAGAGGTGTTCCGGCATTAAATGTCAAAGAAGATGAAAAGGAACTCGCCTTGGAACTGAGAGTTCCGGGAATGAAAAAAGAGGATATCCATCTGGAGTATAAAGATGGAATCTTAACGATATCCGGTGAGAAAAATGAGGAAAAAGAGGAGAAAGACAGAGATAAATATCTGAGAAGGGAATTTACTTCTTATTCTTTCCATCGGAGTTTCGAACTACCTGAAGAGAGATATGATGTTGCAAAGGCGCAGGCTGCCTATAAAGACGGTATCCTGGAAGTGACTTTGCCGAAAAAAGAGCAGAAAGATAAAGTGAGCAGACAAATTGAGGTGAAGTAGGTAGTTTGATTTTAGTGGTCGGCCGGTCCATATGAGGACCGGCTGATTTTTTGCTTCTTGATAATCAGAGAAATGAGAAAATAGTCGATTTTTTTTTGCCAAAAAATTTGGAGAAATATATAAAATCCACTTATCTTTGCACCGTCAAAACAAAACAGTTGTTTGAAATTATGCGAAAATAGCTCAGTTGGTAGAGCACGACCTTGCCCCATGTCGATAGACAAAATCCGACCTTGGCAAGGAGAGTAAAATCAACGAGCGTGCATAAAATTGCGAAAATAGCTCAGTTGGTAGAGCACGACCTTGCCAAGGTCGGGGTCGCGGGTTCGAGTCCCGTTTTTCGCTCACTTTTTAAAAGCCGGATATCCTCCGGCTTTTTTATAACCCATAGCCCCCGGGGACGGACAGTGGGCTATTTTGAGACACTATCCTAGCAAACAATGTTTGTGATAGATACTCAAAATTGATTTTTTTAATATTATTTCCAGATAGCTACCTTTCCGTTGCTGGACTGTTAATAGGTGGTTTATCTATAGCATTGCCGTTTTATCTCCGAATCAACGCCGAATCATCTCCGTTCTAAAATAGCCCAGATCAGGAAAAGCTCCGTTCTGCCAAGGGATATACCCTATAGAAACGGGGGCAATATTCCGTAGCCCCCGGGGATAGGAGGGATTTGGTAGCAATCAGAAAACCTACTGCACTATATTGATTAACCAGTACAAATGTGATAACCATCAGGCGCTCGAATATGCCAATAAATTTTCCGGTAGATAGTGTACCAAAAAGTGTGTATCTTCTTTCTTTTTTCATTTTTGCAAATCTATAAATTTTTAATAAAACAATTTTGATTCTAAAAAATTATAAATGGGATATTTATAAATATCAGCATTCTGTGCAACCGTTCCCATGAGTAGAATAACTGCCTGTGGATTCGGCATTGCTCCTCTCATATTAATGACCCTTTTATAATCCCTGTTTAGTCTTTCGATCCAGTTGGTGGTATAAATCATACCTCTGATCTCTTTTTCATATTTAAAGTATGTAAAATAGAACCTGTATCTGTCGTGGTTATACCTTTTGAGTGGCGGATAGCTTTTCTGCCATCTTTGGATAAATTCTTTAAATGTCCCGAATGCTTTTTCCGGAGTGATCCCGTACTGGTCAGGAGCGCATATCTGTTTGAGTTCCTCCATCACCTGTTTCTTATCCCTTGGTTTAACTTTACCCGCGATGTTCCTTTTTAAATGGACGGTGCATAATTGCAGGTCAGCCTGCGGAAAGGTGTCTGCCAGGGTGTTTTCAATACCTGCCAGTCCGTCGCATACCAGCAGATTGACAACGGCCACCCCTCTTTCTTTCAAATTTTCGAAAACGTCTTTCCAGTTCGTAGCGCTTTCGGTGGGAAAGTTTACCACCCTCAATAC